>CALAIO010000001.1 GCA_937923355.1 uncultured Rhizobiaceae group bacterium
AATGTGCTTTGAAAGGTCGCGTAGTTTACCCGCACTATCAATCATGCCCGGTTTTTCAGAGCCTGCCTTACCATAGCGTACCAATTTCATGAGATTTGCCTTCCAATAAAGAAAATTACGAAACACAAAAACAACAACGCCATGACAAGTCAAGGTGCTGATGGGGGCGTGCTAAATTATATGGAGGATAAATAACACTGGTACTCCCTAGGGGAATCGAACCCCTCTTTCCAGGTTGAAAACCTGGCGTCCTAACCGATAGACGAAGGGAGCATCAGTGTGAGCGTTGTATAGAAGCGAATTCACAAAGCTTCAAGCGGTATTTTGAGTTTTTTGCAAAAATTTTGAAATTATTTTGTCACAGGCAAAAACTATGAAATCTGTGAGGCTTTTTAAGTCTTTTTACGCTTACGTTTTGCAGACTTGCGACAAGGGTGATGCCAGTCGCGTTTTGAACCGATATCAAAATGAACAGATTTAGTTCTGCAATAGGTGCCAACACCACCGCGACCAGGAATTGTTCGTAGGTATTTGGCCAGATTCCACTTTGAAACGCCTTCTACCTGAATATCAACTGCCTTACAGAAGATATGTTGTGAGTTTCGGGCACCACCTGCACGACGGTTGCCTTTAGGACTGCGATAGCCAGACGTAATAATTGGTTTTTTGCCGTAGCGTCTTTCAACTTGCTTCAAAATTCTAAGCACACCGGGCTTCAGACAGGCAACCTGAACTTTTGAATGCTGAACGCGCAAGCCATTTGGCGAAAGGCGCCCAAATGAACCAACTGCTGCAACCTTTGTTGCGTTATTGGTTTTAGATGTGTCTGGGCCTTCGTTCTTAATACCAAAAATTTCATTGTTGGACTTAACACCAGGTAATGCGTTTCCACTATCGTTCGTGGTTGTACGTGCGCTTGCTACAATTGTTTTTGGTTTTGTAACTTTTGGCTTGGTAATTTTGCGCTTTGGGCGTTCTGCTACTGAATTAGCCGTTGATATTCTCGATGATGCCCTTGAGCCTCTGTCAACCTTTGGTTTTTTTACACTTGCTGAAGGTCGGGGCGTTTTTTCTTTTGGTGTGAACAGTTTTTCAAAGAAGGTTTTCTTTTTGACAACTTCTGTCTGAGGCGCTTCGACACTTGGTGCTGCTTCGACAGTCGGCGATAAAGAAGCAACTTCAACAGATTGGTGAGATGTCTGCGCGACAGTAGTTGCGCTTTGTTGTGCTTGAGCAGGGCTAGGCGCAGGTATGACTACTGCTGGCGCAGGCGTTGCTGTAGCTTGAGGTGCGTTTTGTTGCACGGTACTTTGAATTTGTGCAGTTTGGCTTGCAACAGTTTGCGTTTGTGGCTGTGTTGTTGCTGCTGCGATTACATTTGCTGTTGGCACTTGAGTAGGTGTTTGCGCTACAGCGAGTGTTGTAGGTGTTTGATTAGCAATCTGTGTCTGCGTTGCGGTTTCCGCAATCGGCGCAGTTGGTGTTGCAGTACTTACTTGTGCAACATTTGCAGTTGGACGCGGTGCCTTGATTGGTATGTTATTACTGGTAGCCACTGCTACAGTATTTGTATCAGCCTGACTATCGCCTACAAGCGAAACACCTGTTGGCACTGGTTGGGTAACTTGTTGGCCATTAAAATCGAGCGCTGATTGTTGTGAAACACATCCAGAAATAGCCAAAACAGCCAAAGCACTCGTAAGTCCTTTTGTGTATCTGGACAAAACTGTGTTTTTTGTTGCTAGAGGCAAATTAAAACCGATATGTTTTATGTTTCTATACAAACTACAAGCGTGCCCTAGATTTATATTTCTCAATTGCGCTATTTAAATGTGAAATTAGTAATAAAATCAAACTCAAATACGCATTTTCAGCCTTGTGCAACTTGCAATATTTATAGTTAACAAAACGTAATTGTCAGCCAAAATAAACGTGATTGCAGCCCCAAACCTTAGCTAGAGCTAAAATAAGGCTGAAAAAAGTCATATTTGGATTCTTGCAGGATTAATAAACCGAAAATTAGAACGGTTCTACCATTCGCCAGTATTACCCATACTTTTCCATGGTTCCATAGGCTCCAAAGCATCGCCTTTTTGCAATAATTCAATTGATATGTTGTCAGGCGAGCGGATAAAGGCCATGTAACCGTCACGAGGCGGGCGATTGATTGTTACGCCTTTATCCATAAGATCAGCGCAGGTTTTGTGGATGTCATCAACGGCATAAGCCAAATGCCCGAAGTTTCTTCCGCCTTTGTAATCTTCGGGATCCCAATTGTACGTCAGTTCAAGGCATGGCGTGCGATCTGTGCTCGCCTTGTCTTTGTTTGATTCCAGATCATCGGGCGCACTAAGAAAAATATTGGTAAATCGCCCTGCATCACTGTCGTATCGATAAACCTCAACCATGCCTAACTTGTTACAGTAAAAGTCGAGTGATTCTTCCAAATTCTTGATACGAACCATTGTATGAAGGTATTTCATGAGGCTTCTCTTTCTGGTTTTTCCAATTTTCTGTGGATTTACTTATTACTTTTGCACAGTCTTGCAAGAGTTAAGGCTTTTTTTACGTTTAGCACTTGCAGGGCTGACCTAGACGAGTGCTATTATGAAACAGAATCAGTAATTAGTTATGCGGTAATTGAGAGTAAGCCATGACGGGGGATAAAAATAATCTAGATTTCGACGTCTCCAAAAGAGAAAGCTCTGCTGATGGGGAAACAGCGGACGTCGTTGAGATTGCAGGTTTCATCAAATGGTTTGATGTTTCCAAGGGTTTTGGTTTCATTGTACCGGATGAAAAAATTTCAGACGTACTCATTCACGTAACAACATTGCGCAGGGACGGTTTCCAAACAGCCCTTGAAGGTGCTCGTATCGTTTGTGAAGTTGTCAAGCGTGAGCGTGGATATCAAGCATTTCGTGTTTTATCCATGGACGATTCTACTGCAACGCATCCTCTCCAAAAAGAAGGCGGCAAAACGCATTTCGATGTTAAGGCTGACAGTGATCTTGAACGCGTACAAGTCAAGTGGTTCAACCGCAACAAAGGTTATGGTTTTGTAACCCGCGGAAGCGAAGATATATTTGTGCACATGGAAACCTTACGCCGCTTTGGTCTTACTGAATTGCGCCCTGGTCAATATGTACTTGTTAGATTCGGCAATGGTCCAAAAGGTTTAATGGCAGCAGAAATTTTCCCTGATAATGAAGACAGAACTATTCAACCCAACTAATTCTGTCTGTTTCGCTTTCACTGCACACTCCTGCCATAGTTAGAGATTACTTCACATTATCTGGATAAGTGATTCAAGCGATTGGGAAATCTTCTTATTGTGCTTGATAAAGATTAATATGGAAAGTGACCGTAATTCGTGTTTTCGAAAGCATCTTTAAAGCCACTTCTTAGCTTTTTTCAACTGCTGTTATTTATGATGTTTGCAACAGCAAGTTTAGCTCAGACAAAACCTGATCCTGCTGCAGTTTTCCCAGTAGAGGCTTTGGAAATAGTTACCAGCAATGGCGCTTTTAAGTTTTCCGTTGAAATAGCTGACGAGAGTGAAGAGCGCAGTAGAGGGCTAATGTTTCGTGAAACCATGCTGCCAACACATGGTATGCTGTTTGATTTTGGCGAGACATCGCCAATTATGATGTGGATGAAAAATACACCGCTTTCGCTCGATATGTTGTTTATCAAAGCAGACGGAATAATTGCACGGATAGCCAGTAATACAGAGCCGTTTTCGACAAGCATTATTTCCTCAGGTGAGCCTGTTTCTCATGTCCTTGAGCTAAATGCCGGAATGGCGAAACAAATAGGTGCGAAGCCAGGCGATCGTATTATTCATGCGTTTTTCGAGCGCTAATATTAAATAAACGAATTTTCTTCAATTAATCTGTATTTCTGGCTTGCGCGAAATAACTGGTCAGTGTAGTGAATTCCACGACTTGATAAGTCGGAGCGTAGCGCAGCCTGGTAGCGCATCTGGTTTGGGACCAGAGGGTCGCAGGTTCGAATCCTGCCGCTCCGACCATCAAGACTAATTCCTGAAACAAGTTGATTGAAAACAATGTCTGCAAGAATTTTCAAGCCCGCAAAAACAGCAATGCAGTCTGGCAAAGCCAAGACAGATGGATGGGTTTTGGAGTTCGAAGCGCAGAGTGCGCGTCAGGTTGAGCCTTTAATGGGTTATACCAGTTCTTCCGATACAAAATCTCAAATCAAGCTTGAGTTCAAAACACTGGAAGATGCAAAAGTTTACGCAGAGAAAAACGGCATTGCCTATTCGGTTCAAAAACCGCAAAAAGCAAAGCGCCGTATTATGTCTTATGCGGAAAACTTTAGCACAGACCGGTCTTTGCCTTGGACACATTGATTCAGGCTTGAAAATTTAAGAATTATTCTAAATCTGCGACTTGTCAGAATCATCCAAAACTTGATACACAGTTCACAGTGGTCCCTTAGCTCAGCTGGATAGAGCGTCTGCCTTCTAAGCAGAATGTCGGAGGTTCGAATCCTCCAGGGATCACCATTTTCTTTGATTTTAAACCTTGCACATCACTTCTTTCTACGGGCGGTTCAAAGATTGTTACGGTTCGAGGTTTCTTCTCTCACTTTCAACGTTTTCAAAACAAATTCTGTGTTTGTTTCGCTCTTAACGTGGTCTAAAACGCTGAAAAGTCTCAAAAATTGATGATTCATAGTGTTTTAACTTGGGTTTTCTATAATTTTGCAATGAAGCAACAAAGGATTAGCCCCATGTCTAAAGTGCGATCAGAAGAAGATAGAAGACAAATTGACAGACGTGTCGAGCAGCAACCAAAAAATGAACCCATTGCTGTTGAGCGTCGCGGTAGTGAAAACCGCTCTGGAAAAGACCGACGCGCATAAAGTTACGTTATATCAAAAATGGATTCAGCTCTGACTAACTCTAGCCAGAGCTGAATTGGCTCATGTGTTGTTAACAGTAGGCGCCTTTGCAGCGTCAGCATTATAAAGATTGCTGAGACGATCAAACCATTTGCCCACATTTGTATCGTCAGCCACTGGTCGGTAAGCCACAACATCAATCCATTTAAGGACACCAAACAGTGTGTAGTCAGCGTAGGTTGGTGTATCGCCTCCGAGGTATTCGCTCGTTCCAAGGGTTGCTTCAAAAACAGCTAACCCTTTGGCAAGTGCAGCCTTGGCCGCTTCCTGATCATCGTTATTAATATCGACAAGCTTCTTACCAAATTTTGCTTCGCGCGTTTCAACGAAATATGCAGCGCTTTCGTCATCTATGATCTGTGACACGGGATAAATCGCCATGGATGCAGCAGTTGCAAAAATCATCATGTTACAAATATTGCTGACAAGTTGTGCATGTGCCTCGGCTTCCGCGTCCTTCATTAACATCGGCTTGTCCGGGTATTGCGCGTCAAGATACTTGGCAATTTCCCAACTGTCTGAAAACATTTTGCCATTATCATAAATTGCAGGAACGGTTTTATGTTCTTTGGTGTCACGGTCTCTGAACTGCCAGGCAATGGATTTGAAATCGAGCCCCTTGTGCAAAAGCGCCATACGTGTGCGCCAGACAAAAGGGCTGAATTTAATGTCTTTGTTTTCTGCGGCAAGTTCGTAAAATTCAATGGTCATAATCGTTTCCGTAATATGTTGAGTATCCAAAAGTCAGTAGCATTTTTCTCTCTCATGCTACGACTAAATTAGTTGTGATATGAAGTGTAAAAGAAGCATTTTCAATGTGCCAATTTAAAGGGTTGTTTGAAAATATTCTATAACCGCACATGCTGTCGTATTTTTATGATTGCATTCTGATTTTTCGATGCGAAACTATTGTGATGTATTGACATGAATGGGAGAGAACATGTCCATCGAAGAAATCGAGCAAGAAGAAAATGCGCCAAAACGGGCAGGCAGAAGAGGGCGCGGTGGTGGGCGTGCAGGTAATAAACGTGGCCAAGGGGCCGCGATAAAGCAAATCCCGTGGAGCATCCCGCAAAATCATGACAAACCAACCGAGCCATTGCCACCAGAAGGTGTTGAGGCCGTTCATAACGTTGCCATGCGCGTGTTGGAAGAAATTGGGATTGAGTTTCTTAATCTTGAAGCTGCCGAGATTTTGCAAGCGCATGGCGCGGAACTCTCCAACATCACGCAAGAAAGTGCATTGGTTAAAATGGACCGTGCGATGGTGATGGAAAAGCTCAAAACTGTTCCTTCGGAGTTCACCCTGACGCCAAGAAATACAGATCGTAAAATTACAATTGGTGGCAATCACATCGTCTTTGGCAATGTGTCTTCACCCCCGAATTACTCAAATCTGGATGAAGGGCGCAAAGTCGGTAATCGCAAGGCTTATCAGGATTTCATTAAGCTAACGCAATATTTCAATTGTCTGCATTTTGCAGGTGGCTACCCTGTAGAGCCGATGGATATTCACCCATCCATTCGTCATCTTGATTGTCTGTACGACAAACTGACGATGACAGATAAAGTCGTCCACGCTTATTCGCTTGGCAAAGAGCGTGTCGAAGATGTGATGGAGATGGTCAAGATTGCGGGCGGTCTGACTGAGGATGCCTTTCAGGCGCGTCCGCACATGTACACCAACATCAACTCGACCTCGCCGCTTAAGCACGATCAACCGATGATCGATGGGTGTTTGCGCTGCGTGCGGCGGGGCCAAGCGGTTGTGGTGTCTCCCTTTACTTTGGCGGGCGCTATGGCGCCTGTGACGATGGCGGGGGCAGTGACGCTGTCGATCGCCGAAGCGTTGTCGGCGATTGCCTTATTCCAATACGTGGCCCCCGGATCGCCTGCGGTGATCGGCACGTTTACCTCGAACGTCGATATGAAATCGGGCGCACCCGCCTTTGGCACGCCGGAATACATGCGTGCGACGCAGATCACCGGGCAGATGGCGCGGTTCTATGGCTTGCCGATGCGCGCCAGTGGGGTTTGCGCGGCAAATGTGCCGGATGGGCAGTCGATGTGGGAAACCTCGAACAGCCTGTGGTCGGCGGTGCAGTCGGGGACGCATATGGTCTATCATGCAGCGGGTTGGCTGGAAGGCGGGCTGATCGCCAGCCCGGAAAAGTTTGTCATGGATTGCGAAGTGCTGCAGATGATCCAGCGCTATTTCGAACCGGATATCGTCGCGACTGGTCCGGATGAGATTGCGCTGGATGCGATACGA
>CALAIO010000002.1 GCA_937923355.1 uncultured Rhizobiaceae group bacterium
GCTGATTTATTACTCATCAGCTAATATCCAACCTGAATAATGTTAGCAAACATGTATTTCATTTTTGGTGATAGATTTTGATGAATTACACGTGATGATGTTGTATTATATGACTTGTCTTCGTGAAGTTTGGTCCTCGACATAACCATCCCGCGTCTGAGGCACTTTCATATCCAGTAATTTCCCCGCCACTTGTGTGCGTAATATCTGTGCCGTACCACCGCCGATTGTGAACATGCGCACATCGCGGTACATGCGCTCTAACGGCTCCTGGTCGCCATAGCCTCGAGCACCAAACATTTGCAACGCATCGTTGACGGTTTTGATCGCGGCTTCTGACGCGAAAAGTTTTGCGCGGGCGGCCATCATCATATCAGGAAAACCGGTGCTAGACACCTGCGCTGATTTTGCCGCTTCGTGCAGCATCAGCCTAGAGGCATGAACGCTTGCATCCATATCAGCCACCATCCACTGCAACCCCTGAAATTCTGCAAGCGGCCTGCCGAATTGTTCGCGCTTCTTGAGATATTCCTTAGCACGGTCTAAAGCCCCAGCCGCAACCCCCATGGCGATTGTGCCAGCACCCACGCGCTGTGAATTATAGGCTTCCATCAATTGCGCAAAGCCACGCTTCAAACCCGCTGGCGGTTGCAGTAGCCATTCTTCACCCACTTCAAGATTATCAAATTTCAATTCAGCCTCAGGCATACCACATAGCCCCATGGTACGCTCACGACGAACCACTTCAAACCCTTTTGGCTCAATGCCCTGCTCTGTATCACGATGCACAATAAAACCGCCAATACCTTCTTCATTACCATTCGCATCCAGCACACGGGCAAAAACCAGATGAAGCTTGGAAACACCGCCGCCCGTAATCCAGTGCTTTGTGCCATTGAGGATATATTTATTCCCAACTTTGCGCGCAGTAGTTTGCATCTCAGTTGCCGCACTGCCTGCATCCGGCTCGGTAATACAAATTGCCGGCTTGTCACCTGTCAAAACAATCGGCGCACAAAATGCTTTTTGTTCATGCGTGCCATAAGCCATAACAGCACTGATGCCGCCCATATTGGCTTCCACCACCACACGCGCCGTCAGCGTACAAGCTTTGGCGATTTCCTCGATCACCAGCGCACAATCATAAAAAGAAGCACCAAGCCCGCCATATTCCTTGGGGATGGTCATTCCCATCAAACGCGCCTTTACGAGAGACTTGATGTTATCATGGCAATACGTGCGGGTTTGATCCCAATGGGCGGCTTTCGGGGCAAATTCCTTTGCCAGCTCTTTGGCCAATTCCTGATAGAGATTTACTTTTTCAGCCAGCATGTGTTTTCCCCTTCGCATTTTCATAATCACGAATAGTTTACCACTTGCTAAATTCATTACAATCGAATAAATTTATATATCAAATTCAAAAAGTAAGAACTTATGCAAACTCGACACCTCAGAACCTTGGTACAAATCGCACAGGTAGGCTCTTTTGCAACAGCAGCAAACCAGTTGAACATGACGCTGTCTACACTCTCCATGCAGATGAAAACGCTGGAAGAAGAACTACAAGTCTCAATCTTTGATCGCTCCCATCGCCCGCCAAAACTGACACCCATTGGTCGCGAAATCGCCGATAAGGCACAGATTGTGCTGGAAGCAGAAAACGCGTTGCTGGAAAGTTCGCATGAAAATTCTGGCCTTGCAGGCAATTACCGCATCGGGTTCGTCGCAACCGCAAGTGTTCGCCTCTTGCCGCTATTCTTAAAAAACGCAAAGACAAAAGCACCCAAGGCAAACTTTGATCTGGAAACGGCGTTATCAGAAACGCTGGAAGCACGTGTGCTTTCAGGACAACTCGATGCAGCCATTCTAACCGCATCCAAACAAGCTGAAACAGGCCTTAAATATGATGTCTTGCGCGAAGAAACATTGGTCTACGCCTTGCCCGCCAACCATTCAAAGCTTTCAATCGAAGAAACAGCCCTTGAACTGCCATTCCTGCAATTCAATCCAAGCTCCGGCATCGGCAAGGTTATCGCAAACCACGTGCGCAAACTCACCTCAAAATCGAAAAAACAACCGATTGTCTTGGATAGCGTCGAAGCAATTATGGAATGTGTCAACGAAGGCCTGGGCTTCACCCTGCTGGCAGAACCAGACATCAAACGCTACGCAAACGAAACCGTCAGCATAGCCCCAACTTCAGGCAAAACCCTAAGCCGCCAACTCGTGCTTGCAACCGCAGACAAAGAAGGCGGGCAAGATATGGCAGGACATTTAGTGGAATTGTTTGAGGGATAACTACTCCCCCACACCCCTCACCTCAATCGCACAGGCATGTAGGCCTTCGTCGATTTTTGGCTGGACGATCGCATTAATGGCGCGGTGTCTTTGGACGCGGTTCATGTCGTTGAAGGCTTGCGCTACGATTTTAATGCGGAAATGGCTTTCACCCGTTCCATTATCACCTGCGTGACCAGCATGAAGATGACTTTCGTTGATTACTTCCAGACTTGTAGGAGAAAACGCTTCTTGTAAATGCTTTTCGAGATATTCAACGACTGCACTCATTTTGTTAACTCCAAAATCAAAATTGACATAACCGCGCTTTTTGTAGCCAACTTTTTCAAATGTCAATCCTTGTTCATTTTCAAAAAATACCCATAATACTGCAATGGCTACAAATTCTAAATATTTTGATTCGATCCGTATTGTTAAGGGTAAGAAAAAACCTGGCACAAACAAACCCGTTGATACCTCCTGTCAGTGGCAGGACTGTTCAAAGCCGGGAAC
>CALAIO010000003.1 GCA_937923355.1 uncultured Rhizobiaceae group bacterium
CTCTTCCGATCTGCGCACAGGGTATCCAAGGTATCCAAGGTGAGCGTGGCGCAACTGGTGCTAAAGGCGCAACAGGTGCTACAGGTGCACAAGGCGCACAGGGTATCCAAGGTATCCAAGGTGAGCGTGGCGCAACTGGTGCTAAAGGCGCAACAGGTGCTACAGGTGCACAAGGCGCACAGGGTATCCAAGGTATCCAAGGTGAACGTGGCGCAACTGGTGCTACTGGCGCAGCTGGTGCAAACGGACGTGATGGCGTAGATGGCCGTGACGGTGCTGATGGTGCACGTGGCGCTACTGGCGCAACTGGTGCTAGAGGCGAAAAAGGCCACGCTGGTCGTGACGCAAACGTTACTATTTCCTTCGGTGGTGGTAGCAAAGGTCGCGGACAAGCAGCTCAAGCTGGTCTACAAAGCAACGTAAGCAGTGCAATCAGCTCTGTAAGCGCAGCTGCTAACCAGAATGTGTCTTTCGGTAGCTCAGCTTCTTCGTCAACAAACGAAGTAAGCGCTCTAATGAAGCAAATCGCTGACGTACTACAAAAGCTACTTTCTAGCTTGGGTGGCGCATCATCATCAGCTTCATCTAGCTCTAGCTCATCAGCTTCTTCAGCTGCATTCGCTAGACCAGCTCCGATCTCATCGGCAGCACTAGAAACTGCTGGTGCAAGAGGCCCTAGCTTCCCTGCTCAGCCAGCTGGTGTAGAAGCACAATCAGGTTTTAAGGATATGTCAGCTGAGATATCTTCAATCCTGAGCGAAGTAACAGCGCTATTGGAAACAATCGCGTCAATGCTAAGCGGTGGTGATTTCGACAATGGCGTATCTGGCGCAGTTGAAGAAACCAAAGGTGTTGTAGAGCAAGTTAAAGCATTTGCTTCTAGCGACTTTTAAGAAAAACTCATGAAGTGAAGGTGATGGCCTTTCGGCCTTCACCATCCAGGGCAACCTGGATTGATTGGTTACACTTAGCCCCTGAAGGAAACTTCAGGGGTTTTTTTATTGTGGGCCATAGACTTATAAACTTGATTGAAATGATATGGCCAATTTGCCTGACTATTGTGCCGTAAGCTCTTACCCTGCAAAGCTGGTACTTGCTTCAAAATCAGATTGTTCCTGCTAATTTACTTTCTCTATTCAAACTGATTGGTTTCAGACCCGAATACACGGTCCAGTCAGGCTCATAATCTAAGGAAAAACTGTGCCTGTGAGTCTGATTTCGAATCAATTTTGCAGTGAGTAACCCTTATGGGGATGTTCGTGTTTTATCAACAAAACTCTCTCAATCACATAAACATGAAGGCATGTTCACTATTTAAATTATTCAATTATAACAATAGTTTACTTACTTTTATTGTGTGGTATTTTTGCCCTCTAGGTAGTATCTACGCATATAAATTTTGCTTCTAAAACGCTATAAATAATTCAAGCGGTAACCAATCGCTCGCTTTATTTTAATACCAATAAGGAAAAACATTATGGAAGTAAGCACAACACCAACAGCAGCAACAAACCCTGGTATTGATGCTGGTGCAGTTGGCGGTGGTAACTCACAGCTAACACAAGCATTTGATCGTGCAATTGCTGAAGCTCAACAGACTTTGGCGACAACGACTGTTAAAGGTGCTGACTTGCGTGCTCTACAGCAGAGCGCTCGATAATCAAAATCTAGCATTAAAATATTGCATAAAGCCCTGCGTGTTCATTCACGTGGGGCTTTTTCTTTTTGGGGTGAGATTCGTCAACATCATTTGGACGTGCGTTAAGTTAACTTCCTCCTATTTTCGGCAGACTTGAAGTGTGAGGGAGCCATTTTTAAATAGTGCCCTTCAATGCCCGGGATATAAACAGCTTTCGATATTGGAGAGCTTCTAAGTTAAGCAAGATTTACAACTTCTCCATTTACTGTCTCTTTTGCTTGCTTGCGTAGATCCTAGGCACAGGGCCTAGGATGACGGACGTGGGAAGTATGACGTTAAAGTAATTTATTGGAGAAAGAATTTAATTAGGGAAAGAGTAAGCTGTCACTTTATTATATATCAACCAAAGCGCTGCTTGAGAAAATTCAGCACCTCAAAATTTATTTGAGGTGCTAAATAATTATCTATTATAAACTGCAGTTATGGTTGAAGAGGCTAGGCTATTTGCATTGACCATAAAGCCTGCAAGCGCATTACTTACTGAATTATCTAATTCAAGTTCAGTGCCAAGAGCATGAACTGTAAAATTATAACGGTGTACTTCACCAGGAGGTGGACAAGCACCACCGAAACCCACTGCGCCATAGTCATTTTTTAATTCTATAGTGCCACTTGGAACGGCTTTATCACCAGGTAATTCTGATACGTTTGCAGGAATGTTAAATGCAAACCAATGCCACCATCCTGAACCAGTTGGTGCATCAGGATCATAGACTTGGACTGCAAAGCTTTTAGTTCCTTCTGGTGCGCCAGACCATGCAAGTGTCGGTGCAACATTGCCTCCTTCACAGCCAAAACCTTTAAAGACTTGAGCCGCATCTAGTTTTTGACCCTCGGCAATATCTGGGCTAGAAATTTGGAAAGTGTCTGCAGCTGCAGAAGAAGCAATAGTGCCAAGAACTATTGCAGAAGCGAGTAAAGTTTTACGTAGCATTGTTCAATTCCTTTCTTGAATATTTGTGTTTTGAACAACACCAACTTACTCAAGGAGAAATAGAGCCGCTTCCGGCTAACAAGCAAAGAATATCGGATTTCGATCAATCTGCAGTTTGACGTATGTCTTTTGGCTTAATTCCAAATCTTTTTCTAAACGCATCCGAAAAATGAGACGGCGTTTTAAAACCACAATCCAGAGCAATTTTCGAGATTTGGTCTTCTGTCGTTTGTAATAAACTCAGACCGCGTTCCAATCTCGTATGTAGAAGAGTTTTAGCAAATCCTTGTCCAGTCTTAGAAAGCCAGCGTCTCATCGTGGCCTCGCTCATAGCAAAGTGATCAGCGATTTCTCCAGCCGTCCATGAATGACTTAAATCGGCTTCAATTAAACTTCTTACTTTGCTTATTGGATCATCTTTGAACTGAGAGGGTAAATTAAATCCTTTTCCCCTTAGCCAAAGTAAAGGCTCAATAAGTCTATGTTGTTTGATTGAATCTGGAAGCCCATCGTTATCAAGCGTCTCTTTTATAAGAGTGAGTACCTCACTTGGTTGATGGTTATCAGACCTTACAATCTGAACACCTTTTGTCACTTCACCTTTCGGAATGTCCGAGAATACCTTGTTAACAAGGTCATGCGTAAAAGAAACCCCAAGCGCTTGATAACCGCCATTCATTACAGGTCTATTTTCCATCGTTACCATAGAACCTGGAGGAAAAATCATCAGATCTCCTTCTTCGCCCAACAATTCACCTTGTGTTGGATTTAACACGTATTTGCTTCCGCGTTGAATGAAGAAGAAGAAAGTCAGTCGAAAGTAAAGTTCTGTAAAAGTTGCCGTTGTCGCTTGAGTAATCTGATATGTAGAAACTTTTTCCAAGTCAGCATTATTGTTCAGCTCACTATTTTTTTCCGACATCAGCTCTTAGCCTTTAAACTTGAATTATCAACCAAACATAAAATATTCCAAATTGAAAGTCAGGCAACTTTTGAAATTTAGAGAAATTTTGGGTTTAACCCCATTTTGTAGCATTTCACTAATTCGCTTTAAAACGCGCCGATATCGATCAGTAAGCGGGCTACTTTTTCGAAGTGTCTTTCGCGGATTGCCTTACCAACTTCCACTGACGACAGAATGTCACTCATGAGTGCCTGGTCAAACACGACTGGAATGTTTTTATTGTCGGCAGCTTTCATGTCGCGGTTAAAGCGCACGCCTGTGAAGACTTTAACAAGCGCTGGTACTTTCGAGTGCTCTGGGTGGAAGTAGATACCTACGGCAGATTCTGAACCGCGCAGGACCATGGTCAAACCACTTGAACCATCTCGAATTTCACCAGAACCCTGTGCCTGACCAGAAACTTCTGCAATCATTCTGCGGTGCTCGCTTTTTTGGTGCTGCTTGAATTCAGGAGAACCGTTCAGTTCTTTTTGCTCGCGCTTGGCTTCCTTGTGACCCATTTTTTGTTCGTCGTTAAAGAGCATATTTTGCAGCGGCATATCGAGCAGCCCAAAAAACAAAAGCATTACAACTGCAGTGGCAAGGATTAGAGTTCCGGCTGAAACAGCACTGTCTGCGATACAGCCAATAGAGCAGAAAATGCTCGCCAGAATGGTTTGCAGGAAAAGCCACAGAAAAATGAATGTCAGAACGAACCAAAAGATGAGTTTTGTAAGTGATGAAACGAATTCAACCATATTTCGTTTTTTGAAAAGCTTCTTGAACCCTTCAGCAGGATTAACCTTTTTAAAGTCAGGTTTTAGTGGCTCGAGAGAAAATGGAATGCCCTGTTTGCTGAGTATGTTGGCTACGACGCCAATCAAAATGATCAGTGTCACAAACGGCACGATTGCATACATGACGTCAAAGACGACTGTAAGAAATAATGATAGTCCGATTTCTGCTACATCTTCGCGGAAGGACAGGACTGATAATTGGTATAGGCCAGAAAATGATTCAGAAAAATTCGTCCAGTTGAGAATGATATAAAAAATACCTGCAACTGTTGTCATGCCTTGAACGAAGTCAGAGCTTTGCGCAACTTGTCCCTTTTTTCTCGCTTCCTTGAGTTTGTGTTGGGAAGGGTCGAGGGTTTTTTCTTCACTATCATCAGACATGGCTGCTCCTTACCTGATGATGCCTTGGACAAGTTCTGGCACAGTAGCCAAAAAGCCAAGGTTGTCTTTAAATAATCTGATAGACATAACGAGGAATAACGGAAGTATCATCATGGCAATCAGGTTTTTGGTTGAGAATGTAAGGTGACCAACATCAATGTTCTTGCCAAATTTTGCACCAATCAAATGGATAATGTCTGACAGAAACATGATGACTAAAAGCGGGCCTGCAAGAACTACGGCGCCAAGCAAAATATGCTCCAGGATTTCCAAAAGCATATCCGCTCCAGGTACAAACGTTGGGAATGTGCTATTTACAGCCCATATGTCATAGCTTGTATAAATTGTGCCGGTCACAATCTGAAAGCCGCCAATGGAAGCAAATATCCAAAGTGTCAGGACGGCAAAGAGATTGCCATATGAGGTGACCTCACCGCCTGATGGATCTGGCATGCCGAGCATTGCACCGCGGTAAATATCGATGATGCCACCGCCTGCAATGGCAATTGCCAAAGGCACAGAAGATGCAAAGCCGAGAACCGCGCCGATTAAAAGCTCTTTTAAGAGCAAGGCCATGAAGTTCATCTCAAATACGATTTCTGCTGAGGGAACACCATTTGCCAATAGCGGCAGGGTTATGCCAAGCGCAAACACCATTCGCAATATGCCCGAGCCAACTTGCGTCCAGGCGAAAATTGCAAACAGGAGAGTAAACCCAAATGGTCTTGCCATCGCCAGAATTACCCAAGGGGTATAACCTGCGAAGATATCCAGAAATGCGTTGAAGAGTTCACCTGATGGCATCAAACATTCCTACTTTGAATATTCATGAAAGCGGGAGAAGATTTCATCTGATGCTGTGTAAAGCGGTGCTGTCAGCATGCTGCCAAACGCGATAAGCATAAAACCAATAACCATGATCTTGATGGTTTGTGGCAGGGTTTGTTCCTGAATTTGCGTAACCGCCTGAAACAAGCCAACGATAAAAGCAATGATCGTTGCAAGTAGAAGAGGGGGTACAAGCACCACCGCAGAATAATAAAAGATATTATAAAGGGAGGAAATTAACTGAGCTTCATCCATTAGTTCTCTCCCTTATACGTATGTCAGGATTAAGCCATGAACCAGTTTGGTCCAGCCATCCAGGAATACGAACAACATCAACTTGAATGGAATTGAGATTGTGGTTGGTGGAACCATCATCATGCCAAGTGCAACAAGCAATGTCGTGATGATGATGTCGATTGCCATGAACGGCAAGTAAAGCAAAAAGCCGATTTCAAACGCTTTTGTAAGTTCTGACAAAAGGAACGAAGGAACCAGCACAGTCATGGAATCCTTGCTTGTTGTTGCAGCAAGACCTTCGCCCCAAATTTGGGTTGTGGAAGCGTTGAAGAACTCAAGCTGTTTTGGGTCTGTATGTTTTAACAAAAATTCCTTGAGTGGGATCATTGCTTTTTCACCAGCTGCCAGCCACTCATTGAGCGTTTGATAGTTGAAGCCGTCTGCTTCCAACACGGTATAAATTTCATTGAGAATTGGCATGGCGACATAGACTGACAAGATCAGTGAGAGACCATACAAAATGATGTTTGGCGGTAGCTGCTGAATACCCAGTGCCTGCCTTACGATGAAGATAACCACTGAGATTTTTGCAAATGCAGTAACGGTCACAGCAACCATTGGAAGGAAGGCTGTCCCTAATAGTAAAACTATAATTCCAAACGAATTATCACCAAACATTTTTATTTTTCCAGTTCTACAAGTGTTTGTTTTGAACAGGCAGCAATTGCCATTTAAACTTTGAACGCGCCGATGCTATCGAGCGTTACGGATAGGTTTGAACCAAGTATTGAGAGATGACCTTGGCCGAATGGACGTGCCTGATAATAGATATGAGCGCCATTGTTTGGCAGGCGTTGAATATTAACCTTTGAGCCTTCGCTAAGCGTATGCCTGTCAAAAGCAGAGAGGGATACTTCACCCAGGCCGAAGGTTACAAAAACATTTTCGGTTGTTTCATTTGAGATTTGTACCGGGCCTGCAAGTGGGCCCGCAATCTCTATTTGCTCATCTTCAATATAGATAGGCCAGTAGCGACCATCTGAGCGCATGAGTACACCCTTGATCACTGATGATGGTTCAACGCCACAATCGATCATTTCACCAATGCGTGCCAGATAGGCTTGTCTTGCGGTGACCACAACCGGCCCAAGATGCACAATCATGCGGCCATCAATATTCTTTTCTTCAGGAAAACTGTTAGGCGCTACCAGCTTTTCTATCTGGTAGTGCAGATCGCCTTTTATCTGGATAGCTCCCTGGTGTTTTGTGCCTTCGATATCGAATTCAAAACCAAGAAGTTCGCCTGAAACTGGTGTGTCTACGTCTGTGATAGAAGTGATTGAAAGTTCAGCGCCCAGCATGTTTTCAAGCATGCTGATATGGTATGTGAACAGGTGTTCAAAAATCAGGGCAGCGTCACCACCTTCAAGCTTTGAGATATTAAGATCATCGTCAGCCAATTGCAGAACAAATCCTGCTGCTTGCGATGGCATGAAAATAGAGAATTCGCCAACATTGCTATGACCAACAATTTGTACCCATCTGCCATTTGTTGTGATTAAAGGTGCAGTGTCTGTTGTCACGATTTCAGTAAAAAATGTACCGATTTGAATGCGTAGATCGCAAATTAACCCACCCCATGAAGAAACAAGTGCGATAAGCGTCTTATCAAACTCATAACGTTTTTCAGGCTGAGCCTGAACATTAGGTGTGAAAAGTCTTTTACCAGGACGATTGGTATTTAATGAAAGACCAGACTGCATTTTCAATACTCCGCAAACTAAAATTCAGTGCAGAGATTACCCTTGACGTGCAGCTTCGACTTTCTTCATGTCAACCAGCTTGTCGCAGAGTTTTCTCGTACGCTCTTCCAGTTGCAAGAAACGCGCCAGTTTGGATTGTTCCAATTTGAGACGTTCTTCTGATTCATTGAGTTTTTGCTGTTTAATTTCGATATTAAAGGCAGCTTCTTGTATTTCTTCATCCGTTATGGCGTAAACATTGACGATACGGGCATTCTGCATGGCAGGATTTTGCCCAGGTTCGACAACTTTTTGTAATCTTTCCTGCCTGCGTGTTGCAGCAGTTTCCTTTATGTGAATTTGCTCCTGCTTTGCATCCTCTACTGCAAGGTTTGCCATATGCATTTCGCGGCTTGCCTTTGCGGCTTCCATTTCAGCCAATCTTCGCCTGAGTTCCTTTACCTTTAGCAGTTTGTCTATTTTCTTGAGTTTACTCACCTAGAATCTCTCTCATTTGTGCAAGCGATTCTGGATGCGTTACGTGCGCATGGGTATGTTGTTTCAAGAAAACCTCAATTGCCGGATTACATTCGATTGCCAAATCCGCAACAGGATCTGTTCCTGCTACATATTCGCCGACCTGAATGAGCAGTTCCAGATCAATGTATTTGGCCATAAGCTTGCGCAAGTCATTGGATGCGCTGATATGCTCTTCGCTGCAAATTTCGTTCATCAGGCGGCTTTTACTTTTCAGCACGTTGATGGCTGGATAAATACCGCTCCTTGCAAGCGCTGCATCAAGCACCAAGTGACCATCGGTCAAACTTGCAATTTCTTCTGCAACGGGATCGTTCACGCCATCATTTTCAACCAGAACTGTAAAGAAAGCAGTGATTGCACCGCTTGATGTTTTGCCTGTTCGCTCAATTAGCTTTGGCAATTCGGCATAAACCGATGGTGTGAAACCGCTTCGTACTGCTTTTTCGCCTGCTGACAAGCCAACTTCACGCAAGGCACGTGCAAAACGCGTTGCGCTATCAAACAGCATGAGAACTTTTTGTCCTTGCGCTCTAAAATGTTCTGCGATTGTTACTGCACTATGTGCAGCCATAATACGTTCCATGGCTGGACGATCAGAAGTGGATGCAACAACAATACAGCGTTTGCGCACCTCTGGAGGCAGCTGGCGTTCCAGAAATTCATTTACTTCGCGGCCGCGTTCACCAATCATAGCAAGGACGACAACATCTGAATCCGAATGACGTGCGAGCATTGCAAGCAGAGTTGATTTACCCGCACCTGCCTCACCAAAAATCGCCAAACGTTGGCCATGACCAATGGTATTAAACCCATCAATTGATTTCACGCCAGTCTCAAACACGTCATCAATGACAGGTCTGTCCAGAGCGTCTACAGTTGGTGGCGTAATTTTAATTTGCTCCATGTTTTTGGTCTTGAATTCCAGACCATCAACCGGGCGTCCCAATCCGTCCAACACTCTACCGATGAGTTCGTTGCCTACCCAAATTTTACAAGGTTCACCGGTGCCGATGACCTCGGTATTGGATGAAATGCCCTCGATGTCTTCCATCGGTGACAGAATGGCTCGTTCTTTTTCGATTGCTACAACTTGAGCGCCAATTTCGCGACCTGAATCCGGCACACGCAAAATACATTTTTCGCCTACGAAAACATCTTGAAGCGTTGTTACTATTCGGCTTGCGGCCACATCTGTAATCTCTCCAATTTCACGATGGTGATTACAGTGTTTCAGATTTCTGCTTACAGCGCCTAAAAGTGAGTTCAGTTCTGTACCCTTGTCAGGATTTTCAATTTGCAAAGCACTCATTATGCCTTGCCTCCAGAAAGTGTGCTCTCGATTGAGTTTTTAATCGCCTGAAGTTGAACTTCAAGGCTAACCTCAATGCGTTTGGTGCCTGTATCGAGGATGCACCTGTTACGTTCAAGGCCAGTATCGTCAATGATTTCGTAATTAGCTGAATTATCCGTTTTTGGATTGCTGATGTTGTAAAGTCTTAGACGGTTTGCACTATCTGGATGTGCATGAACTGTAAGCTTGCTAGCTTTCACATAATCACGCGTTGCCTTATTAACTGCAAGTGCATAGGCTTTTTCGGTGCCGATTGCACCTAGCATCAGGTTTATTGACTGTTCCACAATTTCAGTAATACCAGTCTTTGCAGATGAAAGATCAGGACCAAGTTCACTCAATGACTGATTGACTTTCTGGGCTACAAGACGGTTTGCTTCTTCATCAGCTTCCACTTGTTTTTGTGCAAGATATTCATCTGCTTGAATTTGTGCTTTTTCAAGAATTTCAGCAGCTTCTTCACGTGCATGTTGAAGAATTTCGTCTGCTGTTTTTGGCGATATGCTTCCAACTTCACCGGACTGGACTTGCGCAGGAACGGATCCGTCTGCGGAAACCATGTTGCCGTTATATGCTTCTACAAAATCAAACATGTGTTTGCCTCTTATGCCGCTAGAGAAGAATTTTCATTTAAAAGTGCAGTGCTGACTGCAATTACAATGTCACGTGCCATGGCACTTTCAATCGTATATGAAATTTCTTCTTCTTGTTCCTCGTTAGTCTCCATGAGATAGACACGCATGCCTATTTGCTCATCAAGGCTTGTTTTCCAACTGTGAATGCAAGCTTTGCCGCAGCGTACAATCAGAGTTTCAATTTTTTCCATGTCAGGCGTAAAATCCGACTGCTTTGGATGCAGGTGATTTAGGGATACAGCGATCTTCAGATCTTCGATTGAAAACACTTGTGAAATGATTTCAAAATCCGAGCGTGATGTGCGCGTACGAAGAAAATCACCATGGATAACCATGCCGCAAATACGTGCAAGACGATCTCTGTCAATGCCGTAAGCTTGGGCAGATACAATGTCTTCAGGTTTGATGTTAACATTCGGATCAATTCCAAAAGTACTAAACATTCTGTTGCGCATGGCTTCAAACAGTCTGTCGTTAGACATCATTTGTAATGCTAATTGTGGCGCATCAAAAGTTTCGCCCCAGCGTTCAAACCAGCTTGGGTTGATCTCATCTCTGCTTGGTAAAAACTTGTTCATTATCAGCTACTCTTGGATGTGATTTTGTTTTGAGTCCGTCTCTTACTTGAAGAGGCTGCGCTTGAAAGTTTAAAGCCGTACCAGGCAATTGCACCCAATAGCACTAATAAAAAAACATTCCAAACACCGTTCCCGAATGAAGCAACTGAGCGTTTTGAAGTTGTTGCAGTTGCTGAAGTATTATCTTCAAACAGGGCAACTTCCACGAAAGAGTATTCAAGATTATCCAAGCTGTTTACGATCAGGTTTTTAATTGTTGGAATTTGAGAACGTAAATCCTGACCTGCTTCCTGATAAATAAAGACTGACGCACGAGGTGGCGTTTTGTCATCGACAAAGGGATTATCCTCAGGAACCATCAAGTGAACACGAGCCGAAACAACGCCATTTATGCGTGAGATGGAATTTGAAAGCTCTTCATTAAGGGCGTGCATGAAACGAGCACGTTCTTCAAACGGTGTTGAAACCAGTTTTTCCGAATTAAAGATTTTACCAAGTGAACCAAAGTTCTCACGTGGCAAGCCTTTTTCTGAAAGTTTCGCAATCGCTGTGCTGAAATCGCCGCGATCCACACTGATTGAGAACGAACCTTTTCCGTCTGTTGAACGGCTTGCCTCGATACCGTTAACAGCCAGAACAGAAATCATCTCATTGACTTCGCGTTCTTGTAAGTTCGAATACAATTCAGACTGACAGCCTGCAAGAAAAAGTGTTGCTGCAAGGACAATGCCCAAGCCCGCCTTTTTCTTTAGTGTTTTATTTGCTCGCATTTTCATCATTTGCTTTCTACTCGATACATAAAAGCGGTTACGGGGTACGTTAAGTTTAAGACTGTCTGATCAAGGTTCTGGATGTATCAGAGACCCCACTTACAACCTGATTGACCATTGCCATGAAAATAGCGTGATCAAATGTCTTTGAGAGAGCATCAACCTTGTCGTCTTTCTTCGGGCTAAGACCGCCTGCTTCAGATGGATTGAGGCTTTCAACTTGGGACGCAATGCCATTTTTATAAGTGTCAATCGGTGATGTGCTTTCTGTCGAATTTGGTACTTTAGATGAAAGTTCATCAATCTTTGTGTAAACACCGTCTAATACAGTACTTGCAAAACCTGGCTGCGATGATGTGTTTGACACTTGTGGTGCAACTTCCGCAGAAGCTGCCGGAAATGAATTTCCGATCGTCAAATTTGCTTCGCTTGGTTTTGCAGATGCGCTTGAACCTGCCTGGTTTTCAACAGACTGAGTTGCTTGTTTTAAAGCTTGTGATGGATCAGCGCCAACAGCGCCTACAGCTGCGATTGTCATATGTCTTTTCCTTATGATCCAGAATTGTTTTGAGCTTCACTTAGAATGTTTTGTAGCAAAGAGAAGAACACAGCGGCGAAAGCATTTTCTGCAGCTGAATCGATTTGTTGAGATTGCTGAGCAATATTACTCGTACCTGCGCTGACTGCTTGGTCCTGCACATTGGTTGGTAATGTTGGCTGTTGAGCGCCGATATTATTAATTTCCATTTTTTTTACTCTCTGATCAGGGTTGTAATACTTACTTATATATCTGAATTTGACCCTGCGTTATACCGTAAATACTACTTAGAACTCCCGTAAAAATCAATATTCTAATTTAAAATCAATGACTTAGGGTTAATTTCACCAATTTGTGTGCCATAATCACTCAGCGGCCTCCATATATGTATTACCTGATGCAAATTCCGTACCAATTGTACCAATCGGGTTGAAATTAAATTCACCAGACAGTTCTCTGAACGCTACGACATGGAATGCCAGGTTGTGCGCTTTCAGATATTGTGACAGTGGGCGGCGATATTCTGCCTTAGTCAAAATAACTGGCGGTTTTGCATTTAGTTCTTCAATGTGATGACGCTCACCAATATCTTTCAAAAGTGCTTCTGATAGATGTGCTGAAGGATGGAAGTTATTATCCTCCTGATTGTAATTGATACTTTCACCAATGGCCGCTTCCATTTCAGGTTCGATTACATAGCCTGCAATCAGTCTGTTTTCGTCTGCATAGTTTGAACAAACCTGACGAGCGAGAGCAAAGCGCGCATTTTCTGCAAGGTTTGCGGCACTGCCACCTGAAAGCGTTCCTTCAAGCAAAGCTTCAAACAAGATTCTACGTGGCAATAGCGGAACACCGTCATCAAGAAGATTACGCAATACATTCAACATTTGAACAGGTGATAGTGTTTGTGAAACCTGTGTTGCCAATTGATCGTGCTCTTTTGCAAGATCCTTGATGATTTCCTGAACTGCCTTGTAACCAAGAATTCGGGAAGCTTTGGTAATTAGATAGTGAGAACCAAGGCGGGCAAGTAATTCACCCATGCCAATGACTTCAACACCTGCATCTGTAAGAATGTGTGCGTTTACCTCATCTATCCAGTAGGCTGAACGAAGTGGCCATGCTTCATCAACTGCGATCACCGGCAGGCCATTTAGTTCCAGAATATCTGCTTCACAGATTGCAACTTTGACAGCCGTTGGTATTTCTGCGTTGAAAACCGATACATTATCAAGGGTCAGCACGATTTTGCTTGGCTCAAGATTTTTATCCTGCTCGATACCAAATACAGGAAGATCAATACCTGTTCTTTTGAAACCACGTTCAAGTGCTTCATCACGCGCCTTGATAAATTCATGACGATTAAATTCAGAAAATACTTCAGAGCCTGCTGCAATTTTAAAGACATCATTTGGCGAAACAGCGATTGTTTTTTCACTTTCTTCCTTGGATGCAGGTATGCCATTGGCAATATTATCCTTGGCAATTTCTTCTTCTTCTGCCTGCAAGGCTTCGCGTTTTCCGATAAAGAATGCACTGCCTGCAAGGATTGCGGCCATGCCCCAGAAAAGCATTGTTGGGAAGCCTGGAATAAGACCAATCAATGCTATCAAAACAGCGCCGATATAAAGAGACTTTGATTTACCAATCAATTGTTCCGAGATGTCAGAACCAAGGTCTTGTTCGTTTTCTGTTGTAACGCGCGTGATGATTGTGCCGGCACAAATCGCCATGATAAGCGCTGGTAACTGGGCAACAAGACCATCACCAACTGTTAGTCTTGA
This sequence comes from uncultured Rhizobiaceae group bacterium, assembly GCA_937923355.1. The sequence goes on from CALAIO010000003.1 coordinate 13,758, forward strand.
GTA
>CALAIO010000004.1 GCA_937923355.1 uncultured Rhizobiaceae group bacterium
AAGATGGCGATGAGTGGGTTGTTCATACAGACAAAGGCGATATTCGTTGTGAGTATGTTGTAAACGCCGCTGGTTATTACGCCCAACGGGTGGGTGAATGGTTCAAGCCATTTGGTGGCCGCACAGTGCCACAAGTGACCATGTCTCACCAATACTTCCTGACAGAAGAAATTCCAGAGCTTGAAGCCTGGACAAAAGAGCAAGGTCACAAGATGCCGATGATCCGCGATGTGGATACATCTTACTATCTGCGTCAGGACAAAAACGGTCTGAACCTTGGGCCATATGAGCGCAATTGTAAGGCGCATTGGGTAACGCCAGAAGACCCAATGCCCGATGATTTCTCATTCCAGCTTTATCCGGACGATCTTGATCGTCTTGAATGGTACATTGAAGATGCGATGGCGCGTGTGCCAATTTTGGGTACACAAGGGGTTGGTCGTGTAATCAATGGCCCAATTCCTTATGCACCGGATGGTCTACCGCTTATTGGTCCAATGCCAGGTGTTAAAAACGCATTTGAAGCACATTCATTTACATTCGGCATCGCACAAGGTGGCGGCGCAGGTAAGGTATTGGCTGAGTGGATTACTGAAGGTGAAACAGAGTGGGATATGTGGGCAACAGACCCTCGTCGCTATACTGCCTATGCAGACCACGATTATACATATCAAAAAGCCATGGAAACCTATGGCCACGAATATGCAATGCACTTCCCGCACCACGAATGGCCAGCTGGTCGTGATAAGAAGCACTCACCTGTGCATGAAACTGTTGTTAAAAACGGCGGCCAAATGGGCGCATACAATGGTTGGGAGCGCGCGAACTGGTTTGCAAAAGACGGCGATGATACGTCAGAAGAATCAACTCAAACATGGAACCGTAATGGCCCATGGGAGAAACGCGTAAAAGAAGAAGCAGAAGCAGTGCGCGACGGTTGTGGCGTTCTTGATCTTCCAGGTTTCTCACGCTTCTCGCTTAGCGGTGAAGGCTGTGCAGAATGGCTACGTGGAACAATTGCAGGTGCATTGCCAAAAATTGGTCGCATGAACCTTGCATACTTCCCGGACAATCGTGGTCGCATCCTAACAGAGATGTCTCTAATTCGTCATGATGAAGATAAATTCACTTTGATTACAGCAGCATCAGCACAGTGGCACGACTATGAAGTGCTTCGTGACAGAATGCCAGCTGATCACAACTTCACGCTGACAGATCATACTGACGAGTTCTCAACATTCATTGTAACAGGTCCAAAGTCTCGTGAAATATTAGAGAAAATTTCTGAAGATGTTGATTTCACCTCAGGGTGGCTATCACACCAAATTGGCACTGTAGCTGATCACCGCGTTATGCTTGCTCGTGTATCTTTTGCTGGCGAACTTGGTTGGGAAATTCATGGTGCGTTCGCTGACATGCCTAAAATTTACGGAGCGCTCCTTGCAGAAGGAGCAACCCCATTTGGCATGTACGCTCTAAACTCACTGCGTCTGGAAAAAGGTTACCGCGCATGGAAAGGTGATCTTTCAACAGATTACACCCTTCTGGAAGGTGGCATGGAGCGCTTCATCAAGTTTGACAAGCCTCAAGACTTCCCTGGCAAAGTTGCACTTAATAACGAACGTCAGCAAGGCCGCAAAAAAGGCTTCGTTACGCTTACAGTGGACGCAGGCGATGCAGATGCACCTTACATGTCTACAATCTGGCACAATAACGAAGTTGTTGGCGAAACAACGTCTGGTGGCTGGGGTTACCGCGTAAACAAGTCAATCGCATTGGGCATGCTACGCGCTGACTTGCTTGAACCAGGCACAGAAGTGGAAATCGAAATCTACGGTGAACGTCGCAAGGCGGTTGTAGAAAAAGACGAACCACTATGGGATCCTGCAAACGAAAGGATCCGTGCTTGAGTAACATCACCATCCTCGACGGTGGCATGGGACAAGAACTCATCCACCGTTACGGTCAGCCACCTACTCCGCTTTGGTCTACTCATGTCATGATGAGTAAGCCCGAGCTTGTGGGTGACGTTCATGATGATTATTTCGCTGCTGGTGCACAAGTTGCTACCACGAACACATATGCAATTCACAGAGATCGGTTGCAAAGATATGATGCAGAGCATCATTCGGAGTTAGAAAGTCAATTTGGAGCATTACACAAAACGGCGTGCGACATTGCCAATCGATCCCGCGATAAAAATGGAAGTGGAATGATTGCCGGCTCCCTTGGGCCTCTAGGTTTTTCCTATCGTCCAGATTTGAGTTTTCCACCAGAAGAAGCTGCTGAAACCTATGCTGAAATTACAAAACTGCAAGAAACATCTGTAGATTTTCATCTTATCGAAACTGCTAGTAGCGCGGAACATGCAAAAGGCGCACTTATGGGGACTTCAGTTTCTTCAAAGCCAACATGGCTTGCCATTACAGTAAAAGATGAAGATGGAACACAACTACGTTCGGGCGAAAACGTATCTGTTATTAAACCGCTTATCGATGAATATTCACCAGAGGCTGTATTAATCAACTGCGCAACTCCGGAAGCTACATCACAGGCCATTCCTATTCTTGCACAAATGAACGTTCGTTTTGGCGCCTATGCAAATGGCTTCACATTCATCACTTCAGATTTCACCAAAACTGAAACCGTAGATGCACTGGAAGCAAGAACAGACCTAGACCCAAATAAATACGCGGACTATTGCGCCAACTGGGTAGATCAAGGCGCAACTATAATCGGTGGGTGTTGCGAAGTGGGTCCTGCTCATATTGCAGAACTCAAGAAAAGGTTTGCGTAATGCCATCACCATCGCACCGCATCACCAATATATCTGAAGGCGATCAGGAAGGCTGGGAAGTCTACTTGAAAGCCGTGGACATGATCCGCTCAGGCGAAGATGTACTGATGCTGTCGATTGGCGACCATGATTTCTCTACGCCAGTAGAAACCATCAACGCCGCCAAAAAAGCACTGGATGATGGCCATACAAAATATACAACCATGCAAGGTTTGCCTGACCTTTTAAAAGCCATGGCAAAAGTCTCAACGCAAGCACTTAATATGCCTATTACTACCGATGAAGTTGTCACCATGGCAGGCGGTCAATCAGGCCTTTATGCCGCCATGCAGGCTTGCGTTAATCCAGGTGACCACGTCATTATCGTAAGTCCGCATTATGTAACCTATCCAGGAACAGTGCGTTCAGCAGGCGCTGAATTCACGCTTGTTTCCTGCTCGCCAGACAATGGTTTTGAACCCAAAGTCGAAGATATTGAAGCTGCAATCAAGCCAAATACAAAAGCCATTTTAATAAACACGCCCAATAATCCAACATGTGCAATCTATAGCCGCGAGACATTGGAAGCTATCGGCGAAGTATGCATCAAGCATGATCTTTGGATCATCTCAGACGAAGTTTATTGGTCACTTTCAAACGGCAAGCATATTTCACCACGCGCCCTACCCGGCCTAAAGGAGCGCACAATTGTGCTCGTCTCAATGTCCAAAAGCCATGTGATGACGGGTTGGCGCATGGGCTGGATCGTGGCTGAACCAGAGATGGTGCATAATTTCATGCAGCACAATCTCGTCAACAGCTACGGCATTTCAGACTTTATCAGCAGGGCAGCCGCAGAAGCACTCAATAATGAATATGGCGTTGGCGAGTTGCAGGCATTATTTACAAAGCGTGGTGGCATCTTCAGGGAAGCCTTATCAGGTGCAAATGACATCCGTATTCTCAATGAAGATGGCGGCATGTATTTCATGATCGACATCCGAAATGTCACCATGAATTCAGAGAAGTTTGCGTTTGGACTGCTGGAAAATGAAAAACTCTGCGTTATGCCGGGCGATAGCTTTGGCCCATCTGCAGCAGGTCATATTCGCATTAGCCTTTGCCAGCCAGAAGAAAAATTACGTGAAGGCGCGACGCGTCTAAAGCGCTTTATATCAACTTATTCAAATTAAACCCGTTTATTAAGAGAGACCTACCTAATGAGCAAACCTATCCCTTCTAAAGCAAGAGCTGTCATCATCGGCGGCGGTGTTGCCGGTTGTTCTGTTGCCTATCACCTAGCAAAACTGGGTTGGAAAGATATTGTACTGCTGGAGCGCAAGCAATTAACCTCAGGTACAACATGGCACGCAGCAGGTCTGATTGCACAACTACGTGCAACGAAGAACACAACAAAGCTCGCGAAATATAGTCAGGAACTATACGGCACACTGGAAGAAGAAACAGGCGTTGCAACGGGTTTCCGTCGCTGTGGTTCAATTACTGTTGCGCTTTCTGATGAACGCAAAGAAGAAATTTACCGTCAAGCATCCATGGCTCGTGCTTTTGGTGTTGAAGTTGAAGAAATCTCCCCTGCTGAAGTTAAAGAACGCTATGAGCATCTCAACATTGATGACGTTAAAGGCGCAGTTTATCTACCACTGGACGGCCAAGGCGACCCGGGCAACATTGCACAAGCCATGGCAAAAGGTGCCAAGATGAATGGCGCGCAAATTTTTGAACATGTTAAAGTTACAGAGATCCATAAAGCAGATGGTGTCGTAACAGGTGTTTCCTGGAAACGTGACGGTGTAGATGACCAAGGCACGATTGATGCAGATTTTGTTGTAAACGCAGGCGGCATGTGGGGACACGAAGTTGGTCGCATGGCTGGCGTAACGGTTCCGCTGCATGCTTGTGAGCATTTCTATATTGTTACAGAAAACATTCCGAACCTGAAA
>CALAIO010000005.1 GCA_937923355.1 uncultured Rhizobiaceae group bacterium
TCGAATGAAGTTGTGAGTTCAGACCCTAACCAAACACACGATTGAAAATCGTGTCTACATGTTTGGTATGATAGCCAAGATCAAATTTCTCGCGAATAACTTCTTCAGAAAGCAGGGCGGTTACTTCATCATCAGCAAGCAATTCAGTCAGAAAGTCTTTTCCTTCTTCCCAAACCTTCATCGCATTGCGCTGCACTAAACGATAACTATCTTCGCGTGACGCTCCTGCTTGTGTGAGGGCAAGGAGAACGCGTTGTGAATGTACAAGTCCGCGAAACTTGTTCATGTTGTTCATCATGTTCTCTGGGTAGACGAGCAACTTATCGATCACACCCGTTAAGCGGTTTAAAGCAAAGTCCAGTGTCACTGTACTGTCTGGGCCGATCATGCGTTCAACCGATGAATGCGAGATATCGCGCTCATGCCAAAGTGCAACATTTTCCATAGCAGGAACGCTAGCCATGCGAACAATACGCGCAAGACCTGTAAGGTTTTCTGTCAAAACAGGGTTGCGCTTATGGGGCATGGCTGATGAGCCTTTTTGACCTGGAGAGAAGTATTCCTCAGCTTCAAGAACTTCAGTACGTTGTAGATGGCGGATTTCTGTAGCTAAGCGCTCAATAGAAGAAGCAATCACACCCAAGGTTGCAAAATACATCGCATGACGGTCGCGTGGAATAACCTGAGTTGAAACAGGCTCAGCAGCCAAGCCCAGTGCTTTTGCAACATGCTCTTCAACCGAAGGGTCGATATTTGCAAAAGTGCCAACTGCGCCAGAAATCGCACAAGTCGCAATTTCTTCACGTGCCGCGATCAGGCGGTTTTTACAGCGTTCAAATTCTGCATAAGCCTGAGCCAGCTTGACACCAAAAGTTGTTGGCTCCGCATGAATACCGTGCGAGCGACCAATCGTAATTGTGTCTTTATGCTCAAAGGCACGCTTTTTAAGGGCGGAAAGAAGCTTGTCCATATCTTCCAAAAGAAGGTCGGTAGCCTTGACTAACTGAACATTGAAACAAGTATCAAGCACATCGGATGAAGTCATGCCCTGATGCACAAACCTTGCATCATCACCAACGATTTCTGCCAGATGCGTAAGGAAGGCAATCACGTCATGTTTGGTAACGGCCTCAATCTCATCAATTCGATCAACATCAAACTCAACATCGCCAGCTTTGTCCCAAATGGTTTTTGCTGCACTTTTGGGAATAACACCAAGTTCGGCTAAAGCGTCACACGCATGCGCTTCAATTTCAAACCAGATTTTAAATTTTGATTGTGGTGACCAAATATCGGTCATTTCCTTGCGGGAGTAGCGAGGGATCATGTTTCATTCTACCTATTAGTGAAATTTGGGTTTCTAGGGTCTGAACCCAATTGGAGTCCAGACTTTAGTAACATTGCATAGGCTTGGTTTCAATTGTTAGCAAGCAGTTACCCACTGTATGATTATTTGAAAATATTTCGCATGGCATAGTGCAAGGTAGAGTAATGTCCTAATTGATCGCATGAAATCAACTCGCACTTGGCTTTAATTTGAGCCTTAAGTGCTTCACCCATAGCATGCGGTGCCCAAGTGTCTTGCGTGCCATGATATATTTCTACTGGGCATGTTATGTTACTGAGCACCTTGGTCCATGGTTTTGTATAGCGAATAATAGTTTTTCTGTATTCTTCGCTTTCGCGCCCAAGAGAATTGCGCAGTCCATTTTTAAAGTTTGCTACAAATTTCAGATCATTCAGTAGCTTAAGCTCAGCCTCGCAACTTTCACCAAACATCTTTTTCATTAAAAAATTTGGTGATACATGAGCCATAACATTTTGACTAAATGTTAAAAGCCCAAACAAAATAGAATTAGTTTGGGCAGCTTTAAAGACAAAACGTCCATCCATATTTTCAAGGAAATTACCAAGCTCCAATGGTGCTGCAGGAGATATCAAAATAAGCTGGTCAATATTTTCGCTGTAGGTAGCTGCTATCTCGATTGCTGTCATGCAGCCAAGAGAAAACCCTATAATCGTATACCGTTTATTTTTGTCAAACTGATCTGCAAACGCTTTCACGCCAAATGGTGATACGAAGTGAAACAGGCATTTGTCAAAGGGGGATACCTCTTTGGAAGAGCCAGGTAGGCCGTGAATATAAACAATAATTGGTTGTGAGGTGATCATAAGTACACGCTTATCGAATAAACCAGAATAAATAAACTACCAATGTTTGCCTATGTTCAGGACCTTGTCTAAAAGGATAAACTTGTGTCAATAATAGAAACCTATTATTTACTATATTTGTGCATCTTGAGTTTGAATTTGATTTAATGCGGTTCGGGGAAAACTTATGAACAAAACCATACGCAATACATTTTTGGCAATGACACTAAGCGCCGCTTCGTTTGTGGCAACACCTGCCTTGTCAGAAGAAGTGTACATGATCCGTGGCTTTCTCAATGTTTTTTCTGATGGCATGAACCAAATGACACGTCAGCTAAAATCAAAGGGTATTCGTGCAAAAGCCATTTCTAATGGTGATTGGAGCGGTATTGCCAATGATATCATTCGTCGTGCCAAGCAGAAAAAAGTTTCTTACCCAATTGTCATTGTTGGTCATTCATTGGGTGGCGTAGAAGCAGCCCGTTTTGCCAATACACTGGGCAAGGCTGGTGTAAAAACAGACTTGCTTATCGGTCTTGATCCAGGTTTCCCACAGCCACCAGCCCTTACAAAAGGCGCAGTGCAAGTTGTGAATTACAAAATCCCATCAGGCAAGAATTACCGCCGTGGCTCAGGTTTCAAAGGCAAGATCACAACGATTGATGTTTCCAAATACGGCACCGACCATGTGGGTATTGATAAAAACAAGTCAGTACAGAATTTGGTTATCGGAAAAATTCGCCAGAAGGTGAAAAAGTAGGCTTTTAATCAAGACTACCTGTTACTGCTAAAAAACGTCCATTTGGTCCTTCAAAGCCTACGGTTTGCATTCTGATGAGAACTGCGAAAGTTGGGCTTTGGCCTTCCGGAAAATAGGTTACTAAATCGGCTAACGCATACTTCAGAGGGCAGTTTCGACTTTCAGGTACAGAGGTGTCTTCGTGCAAGAGTTTTGTCGTGTCGCCATCCCGTGTTCCTATTTTTAATAAACGAAATCCCTTGGTTGCGCCAAACGCCTCGCATGTTTCATTACCTGCAAATGAAATCTCTTCCAATCTGAATTCAATTGCATCATCAATTGGTGGTACAACAAGACGAGGGTTGGCGATTATGCGTTTGCTATCAATACCAAGTTCTGTAGCGCGATTTGTAGCGACTACGTTTCCGCGACTTTCAAAGCTTTTCATTACTGGCCCTGCCAGAATACGCGCTTCTTCACGGGCATCAAAGACAGTCTTGGTTTCGTCTTCTAATCGTGCTCTGAAGGGTGAACCTGCCGTCCATTGGTCTGTAGCCGTGTCAATTACATAAATATTTGAATAGGGAAAACCGGACCCGTCTTGAACACCGAATTCCTCAAAGGCAAACAGACCGCCATCAATAGAAAATCCATGAATTTCACGTTCAGCAAAGTCACCAGCATTAGTTATAAAGCAAGATGTTAGAAGCATTATAATCGAAGTTATAAATGTAAAAAGTATTTTCATTTTATTTCCCTTTTAAAAATAGCCCCTTTCAACATATTGAATTTTATAACTTATTTCTGAAATTTTTTACTGTATGCAGGAAACAAGTCATTGTTATCGGTGGTCGCAGAGTAAACGCCATTTGCAATTGAGCGCGTTGTTACATTTGATGCGTGCGCTGCCATGTCAGTCCAGTCGTTCTTTTGCGGAACAATGCCAGACCCACCACTTGCAACAGCAAAAATAAGATCACCATCAAAAGGAGTATGCGCTGGATAAAGCGCGCGGGCAATGCCATCGTGTGCTGCAATTGCCAAACGTTTGGCCTGCGCCTTGGTCAATATGGCATCTGTTGCAATAATTCCAATGGTTGTATTGGAAACGCTTGTAGCTTCTTCGCGAAATTTAATATTAAGCGCATCGGCATTATCAGGCATAGGCGAGGGTAGACTAAGCCCGCCAAACTCGTCACCCTGTTCAAACAAAGCTGCATGAAAATATTTTGTATTGGCAATCAGTGGACTGCCCAGGGCATTAACCGCAAAAAGTGCGCCTAGTGTAATTCCATTATCCAGTTTGATAGAGGCTGTGCCAAGTCCGCCTTTTAAACCAGCAACCAGTGCACCTGTTCCCGCGCCAACCGTACCAGTCTTGAACTTTGAAGAGGCATGACTTGCTGCTTCATACCCAAGCTCACGATAGGGTGGATACTTGCCCCAGTCCTTGTCGCCACCATTAATCAGATCGAATAGGATTGCCTGCGGAACAATAGGCACATTCACATTGCCAACAGTAAAGCCTTGTCCTTTCTCACGTAAATAGGCCTGAACGCCAGAGGCAGCATCAAGGCCAAAAGCAGAGCCGCCTGATAAAACCAGTGCATTGATTGCTTCTACTGTATTTTCTGGTGACAATAACTCTGTATCGCGTGTGCCAGGGCCACCACCATGCACTGCAACAGAAGCAATCATGGGTTCCTCACACATTAAAACCGTAACACCGCTTTTGAGAGTGTCATCTTGCGCATTGCCGACCTTTAGCCCTTTGATGTCTGTGATTGAATTATTTGGGCCAGGTTTGTTCATTCAAAACTCACAAATTGTTTGAACCATCCAGAGGTTCAAGTGCGCCATCTCGCCAGATGAAAAGCTTATAAGGATTATGAAGGTTCTTGCCTTTGTTGTCGAATTGAACAGGCCCTAAAATGCTCTCAAACTGTTTGCTAGCAAGGTTTTGCGTTGTAGCTTGTACGTTTTCTCCCAAAGCCGCAATTGCAACTTCCAACGCAGCATAACCTTCATAGAGCGCTTTGGAAGGTTCTATATTGCGCTCTATGAGTAAATCTTTCAAAGCTTCGTTTGCCTCATATCTTGGTTGCATAACAATCATGAGATCGTCACTCACAAGACCAGCGTCTTCCAAATAAGGAAGGCTTGCTAATTGTTCACTCAATATGAGCTTGTTTTTAATTCCCAGTGACTTGTGATCTTTGGCTACAATCAACAAGTCTTCTGGCGTTGCCGCTGCAACAAAGGCTATTTCAACGCCGGAACGCTCTAACCTTCGCAACATGCCTGATTGTGTTGATTGAGCTGCCCGAAATGTATCGGCAAATTGGGGTTTCATGCCAGTGTCATTCAAGCGTAGTCTGATAGCATCTGTTAAACTACGGCCATATATCGTGCCATCATCAACTAAGGCGAAAGGCGTGTCTTTGAGATTATTTGCGATATATGTGGCAATGGTATCTGCAGGCGCATCATCACCAGGCGACATACGCCAAAGGTTCCATTCTTCCCTGTCACGGTCTTTGATCAACCGTATAGAACGTGCACCCGCAACCAAAAGCGGCACCTGGTCTTCGCGCAATTCATCCGCAACCGTCATCGCCGTGATATTGCAAAGCATGCCTGTAACAATAGCAGGATCTTTTGAACGAATGTCCTGAGCAGCCAACATGGATTGATCCAGATCGCACCCATCATCAGCGACAAAGAGTTCATGACCTTGCCCAAGTTTTTCCATCGCAAGCGTAGCACCTACCTCAAACTGCCTGCCAATTTCAGCAAAATCACCGCTTCTGGGAATAGAAATTGCAATTGTTTCAGCTTTTGATGCAATACCTGATGAAGCCAGCAGTGCCAGCGTTAAAGCAAAAAGCTTTAATTTATTGCCAAATAAAGTGGTGAGTCGTTGCATCGTCATCTTGTCATGATTTTTAGTGTGCTTGAGTGATAATTGAAAGCAATTAACGCACCATAAGCCTATATTTTTACAACCATATACACATTAAGTCGCAAATTCTCTTCGTGATGTCGAATATTGCTTGACGTTTTTGTGTGATTGGCTTCACATAGATTAATGTAAGGTTCCCCGAAAGGTGCAGGAGGCATCAGGGGATCAAATGGGAATGCAGAAGGGGATGACCCAAACAGGGGCCTTAATCTGCAGCCGCCCCCGCGACTGTAAGCGGTGAGCGAATTATCAAATCCACTGGCGAAAGCTGGGAAGGAGATAAAACGCTTAGACCCGTGAGCCAGGAGACCAGCCTGCAGGCTTTACGAAAGTGAAGTCGAACCTAAAACGGACGGGGTGTTCCGTGGAAGATTAGAGATAAATCTCGACCCTTCTAACGAAATCCCTCCTTCAATAACGAGATAAATGAAGGGGAATAAAATGAAAAAAACTCTTTTTGGTGCATTGGCACTACTTGCAACTACAGCGCCAGCATTGGCGCACCACCCATTAGCTGGCCAGCCGATGGAAACTTTCTCACAAGGTCTGCTTTCGGGCATCGGTCACCCGTTATTGGGCTTTGATCACTTGTTCTTCGTCATCGCAGTTGGCGTTGCAGCGCTTTACACTGGTTTTGCCCGCACAGCACCTGCAGCTTACATTGCTGCAATGCTTATTGGTTGTGTAATGATGGCAAACGGCATTGGTCTTCCAATGAAGGAAGCAGTGATTGGTTTCTCATTATTGGCTGTTGGCTATATCGTTCTTTCTGGCCGTGCACTTAGCATGTCACTTGCATTGCCAATCTTTGCAGTATTCGGTCTGTTCCACGGTTCAGCATTTGGTGACTCAATCGTAGCCCAAGAGGCTGCAATTGGTGGTTCTGTTCTAATCGGCTATCTTTTAGGTCTGGGTGCGCTTCAATATGCAGTCGCACTTGGCGCTGGTTGGGTTGTGAAGAATGTATTCAACGCAACTGAAGCAACTGCAATGAACGCACGCCTAACAGGTGCTCTTGTTGCCGGAATGGGCGTGTTCCTAACATTGGAAGCAGCAGAAGGCGCAGCATTCGCAGCCCTTGGCCTTGGCTAATAAGCTTAAAACATAATATTCTAATCAAGAGGCATGGACTTATCGTTCATGCCTCTTTTTTTATACCCAACAACGCGCTAGTTTAAACTAATCATTGTTGGAGATTATAAAATGGCGCAATTGCCTGTAAGCATTGATGAAACAGAAACGCTTCTTTCAGGCGAGGGCTATGTAGCAGACCGTTCATTAGCCACCGTGCTATATCTCGCGCTTAAAATGGGAAAGCCGTTATTTTTAGAAGGCGAGGCGGGCGTCGGCAAAACCGAAATCGCCAAGGTTCTAAGTTCAGCATTGGATAGGCCTCTAATCCGTTTACAATGCTATGAGGGCTTGGACGTTTCATCTGCCGTTTATGAATGGAACTATGCTGCCCAAATGGTTGAAATCAGAATGCGCGAAGCTTCCAGCGATAAGGCATCATTGAACGAAGGCGTGTTTACGGATGAATTCCTGATCAAACGTCCATTGCTGCAAGCGCTGGAAGGCGAAGTTGGTAAAGCGCCAGTTTTATTGATTGATGAACTGGACAGAACAGACGAAGCTTTTGAAGCGTTCCTTTTGGAAATCCTTTCAGACTTCCAGGTGACCATACCAGAACTTGGCACGATTAAAGCCGCAGAACTACCCATTGTCATCATCACCACGAACAGAACAAGAGAAATTCACGACGCACTAAAACGCCGTTGTCTTTATCACTGGGTTGATTACCCAGATGCAGAACGTGAATTGGCAATCGTCCATTCCAAAGTCCCGCAAGCAAGCGAAAATCTTGCAAAAGAAGTCGTGGCCTACGTGCAGAAACTCCGCCAACAAGACCTGTTCAAAAACCCAGGTGTTGCCGAGACGCTAGACTGGGCAAGTGCTTTGATTGAGCTAGACAAGGTAGCCATAGATCCGCAAGGGGTATCAGATACCATTGGTGTATTGCTGAAATACCAGGACGACATTGCGCAGATCAGTTCCAGCGAAGGGCAACAGATATTGAGCGATGTTAAGAAGGAATTGGCTAGCTAATGAATGTGGCTGCTAACCCCTCAGGCAAGCTGGCCGAAAACATCCTCTACTTCTCCCGCACCCTTCGCGCGGCGGGGATGAAGCTTGGACCTTCTTCGGTGGTGGATTGTGTTCGTGCAGTTGAGGCGGGTGGCATATCTGATCGTGATGACTTTTACTGGACGCTGCATAGTGTTCTAGTCACCCGCAAGGAAGATATGGTTGTTTTTGAGCAGGCGTTTAATCTCTTCTGGCGCTCGCGGGAACTGGTTGAGAAAATGATACAGATGTTCTCACCCCAGATGCGTGAGGATGATAATCGCGAAAAGCCCAAGGCTGGTGAAAGCCGTGTCTCTGAAGCGATGTTTGCAGGACAAGAACAGCATAAAGAATTTGAACGTCCTGAAATAGAAATTGATGCACAATTTACAACGTCTGCACGTGAGGTTTTGCGCGAAAAAGACTTTGCACAAATGACAGTTGCTGAAATTGCTCAGGCCAAGCGTGAGATGGCCAAGATGACCTTGCCGCTCAATGAAGTCAGAACCAGACGCTTTCAGCCGGTAAATCGTATTGCAAAATCTGATCCACGCCGAATGCTTGCTAAAGCAATGCGTACGGGCGGTGATCTGGTTTTGCCACAGTTTCGCGAACCTAAAATGATTGAGCCTCCAGTTGTAATCCTTGCCGATATTTCAGGCTCCATGAGCCAATATTCACGTACTTTCCTGCATTTTTTCCACGCACTCTCAGAAAACCGCCGTCACGTGCATACGTTTTTGTTCGGCACGCGTCTGACGAATGTCACGCGCCAACTCAAGATGAAAGACCCGGACGTGGCACTTGATGAATGCGCCAATGCGGTTGAAGACTGGTCGGGTGGTACGCGCATTGGCGAAACCTTGCACGAGTTTAACCGCCTATGGTCAAGACGCGTATTGGGGCAGGGTGCGGTTGTGCT
>CALAIO010000006.1 GCA_937923355.1 uncultured Rhizobiaceae group bacterium
AAGTAGGCACTGCAAGTGATGTTTACGCAGTTGATATGCTGCTCACACAAATTGAAACTGCCATGGGCTTTCAAAACCGAATTGGTCTCGAGATCATGATTGAGTCAGCTCTAGGCATGCAAAACATCGGTGAGATTGCAAGCTCAAGTGACCGAATTGAATCACTTCACTTTGGTGCGGGTGATTATGCGGCATCGCTGAACGCGCATACCACTCACATTGGCGGTGTTAACAACGACTATGCTGTACTTGCGGACGAAGACGAAAGCGGTGAACGCAAAACTTATATCAGTGACATTCACCACCACGCCCTTTCAACGCTCATAGTTGCTGCGCGCGCTAATGGACTTCGCCCGATTGATTCTGCCTTTGGCGATTACTCTGACTCGGAAGGCTATATTGCTTCTGCCAAACGCGCTGCAGCGCTTGGGTGCGAAGGGAAATGGGCGATACACCCCTCTCAAATTGATTTGGCAAATGACATCATGGGGCCATCACAAGAAGAGATTACGCGGGCGCACAATATTTTACAGGCAATGGAGGATGCTGCGAAAGAAGGCAAAGGTGCTGTCACCTTTGAAGGCAGAATGATTGATTATGCCAATGTGCGCCAGGCAGAAATGCTTGTTAAAAAAGCAAAGCTTATTGCGAAGCCCTAATCAAGTCAGCAGCCTTCTCTGCGATCATGATTGTAGGTGCATTTGTATTGCCGCCAATGACGTTTGGCATGATTGAAGCATCAACAACACGCAATCCTTGAAGACCATATACTCGCAACTCCGGGTCAACAACTGAATGTTCATCAATACCCATTTTACATGTGCCTACCGGATGATAAACCGTATCCGCACGGCTACGGATATGTTCGCGCAGTGCGTCATCATCTGGTTCACCATCAATAAAGAGTTCTTTATGACGATACTCTTTCAAGGGACTCGTATTCATGAACTCACGCGTAATTTTCGTTCCTTTTAAAAGCGTATTCAAATCTTCTTCATCATCAAAGAAGTTGGGATCTATCGACGGTGCGGCCAAAGGATCATTGCTGGCCAGACTGACAGAACCTCGAGACTTTGGATGCAGCACGCATATGTGACAACTATAACCGTAGCCCAAGTGCAGCTTGCGGGCGTGATCGTCGACAACCCCAATGACAAAATGCAATTGAATATCCGGGCGCGAAAGACTTGAGTTGGTTTTCAAAAATGCAGCACCTTCGGCCATCGGAGACGTTAGTGTGCCAGTACCGTCTTTCTTCCATTTGAACATATTCTTGATGATGGAAGCCACGCCAACAAAGCCAAGCCCCATGTTGTCTTTATCTTTGGTTTTATAGGCAACAGTAAAATCAATGTGGTCTTGCAGGTTTTGGCCAACACCTCTCAAATCGTGAAGAACTTCAATACCGTGTGGTTTCAAATCCTCACGCCGCCCTACGCCTGATAATTGAAGCAGTTGCGGAGAATTAAATGCGCCACCACACAAGATAACTTCGCGCTTTACTTCTACAGTATTAGGCTTTCTATCCTTTAAGTAATTCACGCTAACGGCGCGCTTACCCTCAAAATTAATCTTGGTGGCATGCGCTTTTGTGATGACTGTCAAATTTGGGCGATCCATTACAGGATGAAGATAAGCAGCCGCAGCTGAACAACGCTCGCCTCGTCTTTTCTCATCATAAAAATGCGTGACCTGATACTGTCCTACGCCCTCTGTTTCGCCTGCGTTAAAATCTTCTTTAGGGCGTAGTTGCATTGCTTCGCCAGCTTTGACGAAGGCATCTGTAATCGGTCGAGGTGATTGTTGGTCGCAGACCATCAAAGGACCATCGCCACCGTGAATTTCATCTTCGCCTTTTTGGTTATTTTCCGATTTTCTGAAATAAGGCAAGACCTCATCCCATGACCAACCATCGCAACCCAAAGCTGCCCATTCATCGTAGTCGGCTTTATGGCCTCTGATATAGAGCATGGCATTAATCGCACTGGAGCCGCCCAAGGCTTTGCCGCGTGGTTGATACCCTTTGCGACCGTTCAGGCCTTTTTGGGGTACGGTTTCAAAAGCCCAATTGTTGATTTTGGGGCGGCCTGGCAACATGGCAACGATAGCAGCAGGAACGCGAACCAAGATGTCATCACCACGCCCCCCTGCCTCCAGCAAACATACACTGATATAAGGATCTTCAGTTAATCGTGACGCCAATGTCGAGCCAGCTGAGCCACCTCCGACAATTACATAATCAAACGCCATAACCAACTCCTCATATCATTTTACGTAAACGTAATATCTATTGTAAAAATAAGCAGAGATTACGATTCATTACAATGCCTTGTCGTACACTGTTAAACTTGCAACTTGATTTGTCACTTCCCTGAAAAGCTTTTGCTTTATGCGTTTTGGGTATTCATCAAACGTATTGGCCGTCATAACAAACGAACCATTTCCTGCAATAACATGATCGCGGTAGTAGCTTGTTAAATCATCAGTCGATCCCTCAATTGCAAGACCATTAATCGTAAAGCCATCCTCCGCCAGATGATTTCTCAAACCCAAAGGCTCAACACCCTCATTGGAGTATCCATCGCCGGAAACATCAATCACCTTACGCTTACAATCTGATACTTTTTCAAATTGTGCGGAAGTAAAGGTGAGCGCATCGCCTATTGCTGTAGAAAAGTTACGCCAAGCGCGCGGTGCTTTTTCAACCGCCTCTGCCATCGCTTCAACATCATCATAATCTGAAATTTGCTGCCATGGCACGGAGATGATTTGCCTTGAAGTACCTGTCCATTGCACCAGCATAAGTTTCGCCTTTCGGGAGACTAATGCCTCTGACACCGTTGGATCGCGCAGTGCACCCGCAAGACCGTTCATCTGAAGTGCATATTCATCGCGGTCGACAGAGCCGGAGATATCGACAGTAAGAGCAAGGGCAACTTCGCAGGCGTCACTAACACTTACTACCCCGACAGGACTTATTGACAAAACAGCACAGAAATAACTCAGTTTTTTCAACATCGAAGTATCATATATTCTTGAATTACAAATAATTACTTTAAGTTTAAGGGTATCGATAAATTGGTCAAATCACTAATTCGTAGTAATTTCAAATCAGCACAAGTTACATTATGTAAAGGATTGATTGGTAGTCTAAATCATATTGTTATTGAGAGCTGAACTCATGGAAAATATCCAAGACTTTTTTATACCATATTTCAACGCCGTAAATATTTTTACAAATACAGAGTTAAGGTTTTTTGCTGGATATCTTATAGCTATGGTCGTCATAGGTTTTTTTCTTTACCGTAAAGCAAACGAACAGTCAGGTTTTTTTAGCTGGTTATTTCCAAAATCCATGTACCTTCATGCATCAACTTTAACCGATATAAAACTATTTTTATTTGGTCGCATATTAACTGTTGTCGGAGTGTTCAATAATATTGCAGTGACCGTATATGCAGCCACTGTAGTACATTCATGGATACATGGTAACGTCGATGAAAATTCAACATTACACCCCTTACTAATAGGCTTTATAATTTTATTAGCAGCCGACTTTGGTACATATGTCACGCATCGCGTTCATCATGAAGCTAAAGTTTTATGGCCTTTTCACGCAGTACATCATAGTGCAGAAGTTTTAACTCCTGTAACCGTTTACCGCAAACATCCAATTTATGATTTAATTTCGACACTAATAAAATCCTTACTTAAAGGACTCATCGTTGGGCTTTTATTATCTCTTTTTGTTAGCAAAATTGAATATTTACTATTAGTCGGAACAACTTCATTTTATGTAATCTTTAATCTGGTTGGAGCTAACTTTAGACATACCCACGTTTGGTTAAGTTATGGACGTGTACTTGAGCATATCTTCATTTCACCTGCACAACACCAAATTCACCATAGTGTTGCCAAAGAACACTGGAACAAAAATTATGGTGAAATCTTTGCGATTTGGGACTGGATGTTTGGAACGCTTTATGTGCCACAAGAAAAAGAAATTCTTGAGTTTGGCATTGCAGGAATGAAAGGCGAAGCTCAACCGCATAAAAATTTGTCACAAGCTTTAATATACCCACTAAAGCAATCATGGAAAGCACTAAAGCGCGAGCCTCAAAAAATTGACGCAAAACCAAATACTAAAACCTTGCTAGGTGAGTGATGTCACCAAGACTTTCAAACTATCTAGATCTTGTTAGGTTTCTCGCTGCGATCATCGTATTGCTGTCACATTTTGCTTACGAACGATTTTCAAATGGCACTTACTTGTTCATCAGAGATTGGAATCTTGGTAGCGACGCTGTTGTTGTTTTTTTTGTACTTTCTGGTTTCGTAATAGCATTTGTTACAGATACTAAAGACAAAACTGCGTCTACTTATTTTTTCAATCGTGGAACACGTTTGCTTTCTGTTATAGCACCTGCGCTACTGCTAACATTCTTATTGGATAGAACGGGGGCATTTCTTTCGCCAGAAAATTATTCTGG
>CALAIO010000007.1 GCA_937923355.1 uncultured Rhizobiaceae group bacterium
GCAACGCTTACTGATACATTTGCACTGGCACAAATAGAGACACAAGAAGCCTATGATAATCTTGATGATATTTTGGCAGTGGAGGGGATTGACGGCATCTTGATGGGGCCGTCTGATTTTTCAATTTCAGTTGGCAAGACATTGGAGCCTGATGCTTATGGCTCTGCAACGATTGACTTAGTCAAAGACGTTGCCGAACGCACCATAGCGGCAGGCAAAGTTCCAACGTGTTTTACGCTAACTGCTGAACATGCAAATCTCTGCGCAGAATTTGGTTATAAGTTGATTTCCATCACAATGGATGGCTCAATGATTGCAGCAGGCGCAGCCAAAAGTTTTGAGGGCATTAAGCGCTAATTGTTTTTTGCAATAGACGTAAACCAATAAATGGTTATTGTCCTGTAGATGCAAACTGGCTCAAACATAGTATCTTCAACCATTTCCTTAATACCACCACCTCTACAAGTGGTTATCGCTGTTCTATCGATACAGCTTGGTGCAGCCTTTGCGATTAATTTGTTTGATGTATTAGGGCCTGTTGGCACTGTCTTTTTCCGCTTGGTGATTTCGGCACTTCTGCTAGCGCTTTTGATAAGACCAAAATTTAATCAGAATGCCCTCAAACACGCCAAGCTCTTGGTTCTGTATGGTGTTGCGTTAGGGTTGATGAATTGGTGTTTTTATGAATCCATTGCCCGCATTCCACTTGGCATTGCGGTTGCTATTGAATTTGTAGGACCATTGTTAGTAGGGGCATTTTCATCCAAACAGCGGCTGGACTATTTATGGATAGCAGTCGCATTTCTGGGTGTCTTGATGTTAGCGCCACGAATTGGAGCAGACTTGGACCCGATCGGAGTAGGGTTTGCTGTTCTCGCTGGTATTGGCTGGGGCGGGTTTGTGATTTTAAGCAAGCGGGTAAATAAAGCATTGCCAGGAAGTGATGGGCTTGTATTTGGTATGATCGTTGCTACAATTTTCATGCTGCCTTTCGCATTGGAAGCGATCCCGGTGGCTTTCCAAAACACCTCTCTTTTTGGAAATCTGATTGCCTTGGCAATTTTATCTACCACCATACCTTTTTATCTTGAATTTTCCGCGCTGAAGAAACTAACACCACAGGCTTATGGCGTGTTGATAACGCTTGAACCAGCGGCTGCGGCTGTCATTGGCATGGTTGCTTTGGGAGATATTCTTGGCGTAGAGGGCATCGTCGCAATTGTATTAGTTACACTTGCCGCTATTGGCTCAACGCTAACACAAAACCCAGTCGAAGATTAAACTTCAATCTGTTTCAAGAAACGCGAGAACACCATCAAGCCTTCAGGCCATGGGCCGTGTCCGCTTTCATGATTGATGTGACCGCTTTCACCAGCATCCATAAAGAGCGAACCCCAGGAGGCTGCCATATCTTCTGCTTTTTCAAATGCACAGAAATGATCGTTGCGACTGGCAATGGTGACAGACGGAAAGGGTAGTGGGTCTGTTGATGCGGGGCCAAAGGTCAGCAAGTGTTTTGGTCTGATAGCAGGGTTTTCCACATCAGGTGGCGCAACCAGCATCGCGCCTGTAATCGGTTTGCCAAATTCCTTTGCAGCTTGAACAATAACTTGGCTACCAATCGAATGCCCAACCAGAATGATTGGCTTGGTAGTTTCTTCAACAGCAGCTATCAGATTGGCTTTCCAATCTTCAAAGACAGGCTTGTGCCAATCGCCCATTTCAACGCGGCGAGCGGTTGTAATATTATTCTCCCAGCGCGTTTGCCAATGGTCTTCATTGGCACCCTTGTAGCCGGGAACGATCAGGATATCTGCTTGTGATGTTTTCATGCCTGCTATGTAGGCGGGAAGTCTCAAATAAACAAGAGACAAGATAACAAAGAAAAAAGGCGGAAGGTGTATGGTCCTTCCGCCTTTTGCTTACATGATAGAACCAACTTTCTGTACTCTTTACAATCAAACAGGTAGTTCAAGCCTGGTTGATGTTCAGAAAGTTAAATCATGCAAGAATGAAGTCATCAGCGGTAAAGTCCGCTGAGTTGACACCTTGGAAAATGATACTGTCATCACCAACAGTTAGAACTGAACCTTCTTCGGTATCTACTAGGTTTGATTGAAGGTCTTCAAAATCCTCGAACTCATGATCCTGCAACCAAACGCGATCCGTTCTGCCAAGGCCTGCTTCAAAGTCCTCAATGATGTCATTTCCAACACCCTCGTTAAAGATGAAAACATCATTGCCTTCGCCACCATTGAGAATGTCATCTCCTGCTTCTCCGAGCAGGATATCATTGCCGCCGCGTCCAAAGATTACATCACAACCATCACCGCCATTGATGCGGTTTACTCCATCATTTCCGAGCAGTGTATCATGATGATCGGAACCTACAATAAACTCAATGTCTACATAAGTATCGCCAGTTGCCTCGCCAGCAAAACCACCGCCAATAAGGTCAACGCCAACGGCCTCTGTTGCTGCACTAAAGTCAGCAGCATCTCGAGTACCTTCACCACCATCAAAGTGATCGGCACCTTCGCCACCAACGAGGCGATCATTTCCGCCATTGCCTATGAGCGTGTCGTCACCATCGCGTCCTGTAAGGCGGTTTGCACCATCATCGCCTGTTAGAGTGTCATCAAAGGCACTTCCAGCAAGGTTTTCAATTGATATTAAAGTATCACCTTCAGCTTCGCCAAAGCGTGACTCGCCTGTTTCCAGATTAACAGAAACCCCTTCAAGAGAGGCAGTATAATCACTGGTATCAATGCCTTCACCACCATTGATGACGTCACCCAAATTACCACCCAACAGAATGTCGTTGCCGCCTTCACCTAGAAGAATATCTTCACCAAACAGACCGCCTAGTCGATTGCCTTGTTCGTCACCTTGAATGAAATCATCAAATAGCGAGCCATCAACAAACTCAATATTATCCAGTTCGTCTCCCTCTGCGTGGCCACCAGAGGCTGTGTCATTTGCAAGACTAACCGAAATACCTGCGTCTGAATCAAAATATACGGCAACATCATCATTGGCAGAACCTCCATCCAGGAAGTCACCGCCTGCGCCGCCATGTAACAAATCGGCACCAGCACCACCAGACAAGATATCAAGACCCAATCCGCCAGACAGTTCGTTATTTTCGTTGTCGCCAACAAGACTGTCATCGAAATTAGAACCTACCAGATTTTCAATCGAAACAAGTGAGTCACCAGTAGCATCTGCACCTATATGCTCATTAGTTCCAAGATTTACATTTACGGCGCCATTGGATGTAAAGTAACTCGCAGTGTCGTTGCCATCACCGCCAAGCAGGGTATCTGCTCCGATGCCGCCAACAAGGACGTCATCAGCACCAAAACTGGAAATTACATCATCCTCTGCTGTCCCAACCAAGAAGTCTTGTTGGTCACTGCCAGAGAAAGGCGATAAGTGAACTTCGCCTTCGTCTGGAATTAAGTCATCTAAGA
>CALAIO010000008.1 GCA_937923355.1 uncultured Rhizobiaceae group bacterium
CGTCTTGCCTTTGCTAATTATAAAGTTCAACAACCCAGACTAATTCTTATGGATGTCTCCATGCCAGAAATGAATGGCAAGGAGGCAACGCAAGCAATCCGTCAGCACGAAAAGTCAAATGGCTTGGCAAGAACCCCTATCATCGGGGTTACAGCGCACGCACTCAACGGAGATATGGAAGCATGCCTCGACGCTGGTATGGATGATTATCTTTCCAAGCCAGTTTCTCCAGACAAATTAAAGCTGAAAATTGAGCAATGGCTGAAATCTGAAATAGATAGCAAAGTTACGCATAAGACTTAAAATCAATTTGATTTAGTAACTGTTAAGGTAAGCACCTTACACTAACGCAACGTAAGGTAATAAATTGATCAAAAAATGACCCATAAAACTAAATCATATAATCCAGCAGACCTTCCACTGACCAACATCGAGTTACGACTTGTTCAGGCAAAATTGTTAGCAACAATGAGTACGATTGATGGAAAAGTTCTCGATGTTGAAAATTTGATGGCAAACAGCATGCTGGAACTGATGGATAGAAAAGATGTTTTTAAACTCAAGCAGCTTTACCTGGAAGAATTAGAAAACCCAAACTCAGAACATAGTCTTGATGAGATTATAGCGTTTATGGAACGAGCGCCAATACATGAGCGCATTTCCCTTTTGAAGATGCTGTCATCTTTAGCAACTTGCGACGGTGAATTGCATAAAGATGAAGAATTATTTTTAAAGTCGGCAATGCGAAAGCTAAGCGTCATCGTACAAGTTGGCAAAACAGAATAATTGGCAATATAATTTTTAGAAAAACAACTATCTCAACTACAAGTTTGATGATAATAGCCTACGAAATAACTCCATATTGATCGTAAGCTTATGACCCAATCAGATACCACAGGCCTGACCCAATTAGGCGCTGAAACAGCACTCCCTCAATCTCCTGAAGAAGCAACCCTCGAGCGCGTTAAGAACTCGCAAGGCGATACCAATTTTCTGGTGCGTTTTACACAGCCTGAGTTCACATCACTATGCCCAATGACTGGTCAACCCGACTTTGCGCATTTGGTAATTGATTATGTCCCGGATCAGTGGATGGTAGAATCCAAGTCACTCAAGCTATATTTAGGTTCTTTCCGCAACCATGGCGCATTTCATGAAGATTGCACGGTTGGCATAGGCAAACGTTTGGTTGCGCTTTTAGAGCCTCGCTGGTTACGTATTGGTGGCTACTGGTATCCACGTGGCGGCATGCCGATTGATGTCTTTTGGCAAACAGGTACTCCTTTGACTGATGTTTGGCTGCCAGATCAAGGTGTTCCAACCTATAGAGGGCGCGGCTAGCACCTGTTAAAAATACCTATAAAAGCAAGACAAGTCTGGACAATTCGTTCGACTCTGGATAAAAGCGCCACAGAGAACACAAATGTAACATATTGTGTAATTACGAGTTTGTTTTCATAAGCAAGATATCACAAGTCAAAAGACTACTATCTCCTTGAAAACCATAGA
Source organism: uncultured Rhizobiaceae group bacterium (assembly GCA_937923355.1). The sequence goes on from CALAIO010000008.1 coordinate 1,510, forward strand.
TAAAAGAGGCAAAGCCGTGTCAACTTTCGACAAAGTAGCAGACATTATTTCTGAAACAAGTGAAATCCCGCGTGAAGACATTACACCGGAAAGCCATACAATTGATGACCTTGGTATCGATAGCCTGGATTTCCTTGATATCGTTTTCGCAATCGATAAAGACTTCGGCATCAAGATTCCATTGGAAACGTGGACACAAGAAGTAAACGACGGCAAAGCATCTACTGAAGAGTATTTCGTAATGAAAAACCTTTGCGGTAAGATCGACGAGCTTGTTGCTGCAAAAGCTTAGTAAAAGCTTTTATTTATAAAATTTACAAGACCCCCGTTAATCGGGGGTTTTTGCGTATCTGGAATACGCTTGAAACAAAGAACAGACGGGGCGAATGCCATGAAACTTGAATATTTTCAGATGATCGACAAAATTCCAAGCGTGGACTTGGAGGCAAAGGTTTTGAACGCAACCTCAACGGTTCCAGACGAAAGCCCTGTTTTTGAAGGTCACTTCCCTGGTCATCCACTTGTTCCAGGCGTCTTGATGATTGAAACCATGGCACAAGCCTCAGGCATTCTCATCATGCATACAATCGACTTTGAAAAAATCCCGCTTCTGGCAGGCGTTAAAGAAGGCAAATTGCGTAATTTTGTAGGCCCAAAAACAAACATCGAGATCATGGCAAAAATCGAACATGAAGGCTCAGGCTTTGCCGTAACGAAAGCTGAAATCCGTTCTGAAGGCAAACGTATTGCAAATGCGCAACTAACCTTCACAATCATGCCATTTCCAAGCCCTGATCTACAGAATACCATCAAGGCGCAGGTTGCGGATATGAAAACGAACGTCTAGTTTATTGGCAATATAAGACTCACCTGAAATTTATACTGAATTCGGACTTTAAAGTATGTCTTCAACACAAAAAGAAGTTTGCATCACTGGCATTGGTTTTGTCTCATGCTATGGCGAAGGTGCAGAGCACCATTGGAATACATTAGGCGGCAATAAAGCCCCTACACCAATTATTTCATCTGAGACCGTTCCACCTTATGGTGTGCATCCTCTGCCTGAAATGGATTGGGCATTGCAAATTCCTCGCAAAGATCAACGCCAAATGGAAAACTGGCAACGTCTTGGAACTTACGCTGCGGGTTTGGCACTTGATGATGCTGGGCTAAAAGAAAACGAAGAAATGGTTTCAACCATGGATCTCGTTGTAGCAGCAGGTGGTGGCGAACGTGATATCGAAACCGATGAAGCAATCCTAAAAGACGCAATCGCAAGCAACGATGCAGAACAACTTATTCTGGATCGTCTTCGCACAGACTTGCGCCCTACTCTTTTCTTGGCGCAGCTTTCAAACTTGCTAGCAGGCAATATTTCAATCGTTCACAAAGTTACTGGCTCTTCTCGTACTTATATGGGTGAAGAAACTGCAGGCGTTACCGTAATTCAAAACGCAGTCTCTCGCATAGCCTCAGGCCAAAGCACTCATATGCTGGTTGGTGGTTCCTACAATGCAGACCGTCCAGACGCACTTCTACCACATGCCCTTAATCACTATCTCTATGATGGTGGCCGCGAAGGCGTGAATGGTCGTCAGGGCAAAGGCGGCGGCATGCGCATGGGCAGTGTTGGCGCATTCCTGGTGCTTGAAGAAGCCGAACACGCCAAAGCACGTGGCGCAAATGCCTATGCCAAGCTTTCAAGTGTAAGCTCGGACCTTGGCAAGCGCGAAGGTGAAAAAGGCATAAACCGTATGGATGTCATGTTTGACAAGCTAGGGGCAATGCCCGATGCAGTAATGTCAGGCGCAACAGGTGTCAGCGAGGCAACAGCGTTTGAAATGGGTTACCTCAATTCAAAACTGGATGCAGACACACCAATCCGTGC
>CALAIO010000009.1 GCA_937923355.1 uncultured Rhizobiaceae group bacterium
ATGCTAGCGCGTTTGAACAATCGCGGATTTTCGGTCGTTGCTCTTTCAGGTGAGTTTAGTCAGACAGAACGAACCCATGCGCTTCAATCCATGCGTGATGGTCGCGCCCGAGTTTGTATTGCAACCGATGTTGCAGCGCGCGGTATTGATTTGCCTAAACTGGAATTGGTTATTCATGCCGAACTGCCAAATAATCCTGATACACTGCTTCACAGAAGTGGCCGTACAGGTCGTGCCGGACGTAAAGGCGTGAGCGCCATGATCATTGATCAAAAGGGACGCAAGCGCGCAGAACGCTTGTTACGCTTTGCCAAGATCAATGCTGAATGGGCATCTCCACCCTCAGCGGATGATGTTATTCAGCGTGATGAAGAACGTATTTTGGCTGATCCAATTTTGACAAATCCAATTGAAGATAATGAAAAAGACCTTGTTGAAAAGCTTCTTGAAAATTTCACCATTGATCAACTTGCAACAGGTTTTGCACGACTAAGCCACAAAGACCGCTCTGCGCCAGAAGATGTGCAAGCGGTTTCATTTGATGCACCAAAGCCTGGTTCATTTAAAGACAGACCAGAACGCGGCGGTCGCGAAGGCGGACGCAATCGTCGCGAAGAATTTGATGAAAGTGTCTGGTTCACAATTTCGGTTGGCCGCAAACAAAACGCAGAACCACGTTGGTTGATCCCACTGCTTTGCAAGTCTGGTGATATTACAAAAGCTGACCTGGGCGTCATCAAAATGCAGCAAGAAGAAACGCTCATTCAATTGGATGCAGCGCAGGCTGAAAGCTTCTTTGATAAAATCGGCCCTAACCAAACCATAGATAAAAATATCAAGGTGAAACGACTGGCCGGAAAGCCCACAGAAGGAGCTGATCCTTATGTGAAGCCGGCTGGCGGAAAAAAGAAATGGGATGACAAACCACGCCGCGGTAAAAGAGAACGTGACAACAACTATAGCGATAAACCCAAAGGCGAAAGACCACCTCGCAACAAGAATTTTGACGAAGCACCGACAGAGAAAAAGTCATTCAAAGAAAAGCGTAGTGATAAAGGGAGTGGTCACGAACTTCACACCAAGCCACCACTTGATGTGGATGCGCTTGGCAAAAAGCCTCCCAAGAAGAAAACCAAAAATAAGGTTGCTCTTAAAGAAGGTTGGGCCAAGAAAAAAAGCAAGTCTTCCGGAAAATCAAAGCCAAGAAAAGCGAACTCAGGACGAGATACCGGCGGAGGTAATCAGGGCTTGAAGCGCAAGAAGTCATAATATTGGTTGCAATTTTAAAGATTCTATAAAGAAACTCTTTAACTCTGCGGCTCATACTGTTGTGGAGAGCACAAGCATATTCGAACTTTCCTTCATTAGAAGAAATGGAAAGCAAATGCTTGATACTGCAATTTACTGGATTACAGGTGGGCATGGACCGCAGGTCTGGATGCCATGGATACTTTTGTGCTTTGGCTGCATCATTATCTATACAGTTGTAAGGATGTTCAAAGGTTAAATCAGCTGCGCATTTTTTCACCCGTAGGGTCAAATAATGGCTCAACATTTATCCGTGCGCTTTGTCTGATACCCAGGATTTCAATTTCAAAAAGACTTTCGTCTTCATTCTCTGCCAGTTCAGCTGGAATGTAGCCTTGTGCGAGTGAAGCCTTAACATAATGGCCGTATCCACCTGAGGTTACCCAACCAATCACACGCCATTCACCATCGATATGCGGAACTGACTTTGCGACTTCTTTGCCGGATGAATCAAAGCGAACAGCACCGTATCCATGCGGTGGCTCTATAGTTCCGTAATCCTTGCCGCCAACCTTTGCCCAGATTGGTTCATCGCCCATGACATCTGCATTATCTGCATCAATCACGAAAGATACACGACGCAACTTTGGCCCATCAGAAAACTCCTTTGCGGCAGCTTCACGGCCAATAAAATCATTCTTTGAGAGCTTGATAAAGCGTTCCATTGAAGCTTCATAAGGCCCATATATCGGACGCATTTCTGCGAACCATGATGGGAAGTTTTTCTCCAATCGCATCGATAAAAGCGCGCGCATGCCAAAGTCCATGATATCAAACTCTGCGCCAGCCTCTTTGAGACCTTCATACACTTTTCGTTGGTAGACTGGCTCCATCCAGATTTCATATCCAAGGTCGCCAGAGTATGTCACACGATTTACGATACAGGGTGCACCATTTACATCCATCTCGCGGATGTCCATGAAACGGAAAGCCTCGTTTGAAACATCCTCATCGCATAACTTCTCAAGCACCTTGCGAGAATTTGGTCCCGCAATCGAAAGCCCCATCAAGTCCATATCAAAGCGATGAACCTCGACAGAGCCATCATCAGGCAAATGATCCAAGAACCAGCGCATGTGATAGCGAGAAGCACCAAGTGAACCCCACATCATGAAAGCCTCATCAGAGACTTTGCCAATGGTGAAATCACCAATGAGTTTGCCGTTTTCATTTAACATGGGTGTTAAGGTAATCCGCCCTTCTTTGGGCATAGTGTTTGTCATGAGATGGGAGAGCCAACTTTCAGCGCCTTCACCACTTACCTGATATTTTGCGAAGTTGGCGATTTCGGTAATCCCAACGGATTCACGGACACCACGCACTTCATTGCCAACATGTTCAAAATCATTAGAACGATGGAAGGACAAAACATCATGCGCTTCAGCTTCAGATGGTGCAAACCAAAGCGGTGTCTCCACCCCCCAAGTATCACCCATCACTGCATGGTTTTTATCTTTCATCACATCATAAAGCGGTGTTGTTTGTTGTGGCCGAGCGGCAGGTAATTCTTCATTCGGGAAACGAATAGAAAAACGCTTTGAATAATTTTCGCGCACTTTCGCATTGGTATAGCGAAGCGTTGCCCACTCGCCAAAACGCGTAACATCCATGCCCCAGATATCATGACCAGGATCGCCATGTACCATCCAATTTGAAAGTGCCAACCCAACGCCACCGCCTTGAGAAAAGCCTGCCATCACCGCACAGGCACACCAGAAATTTGTAAGCCCATCGACAGGTCCAACAAGCGGATTACCATCGGGTGCGAAAGTAAATGGCCCATTGATGGTTTGTTTGATTCCGGCTTTCTCAAAAGCTGGAAAATGTTTAAATCCAATTTCCAAAGATGGTGAAATTCGCTCCAAATCCGGTTGCAATAACTCATGGCCAAAGTCCCATGGCGTCTGCGTTGGTGACCATGGCTTACATGCTTTTTCATAGGTTCCCAACAATAGTCCAGTGCGTTCCTGACGTGTATAAATCTC
>CALAIO010000010.1 GCA_937923355.1 uncultured Rhizobiaceae group bacterium
ACACGCACCACTCAGCATAACATTCTCCTTGCAAATTTTTAAATTCACCCATAAACCGAATGGTGAATTTCTTGAAGCGAGGTTTAAATGAAAATTGGCATTTTGCAAACTGGCATCGTCCCCGAAGACCTTTCACCAAACTACGGCGAATATCCTGACATGTTTGAAACCTTCTTGGGGGGCCATGACTTTGAATTTGAAACCTATGCTATCGTAAATGGAAACTTTCCAAACTCAATTCAAGATTGTGATGGGTGGCTGGTAACAGGGTCCAAACATGGTGCGTATGAAGACCATGACTGGATACCGCCTTTGGAAGATTTCATACGTGAGGTTTATCAAGCTAATATGCCAATCGTAGGCATTTGCTTTGGGCACCAAATCATGGCGCAAGCACTGGGTGGCAAGGTTGAAAAATTTGGTGGTTTGTGGGGCATGGGTACGCAAGAATATTCACACCCGGATGGCACGAAAACCAAACTCCTTGCGATGCACCAGGATCAAGTTGTCGAAAAACCGCCAGAAGCAGAAATTGTAGCCTCCAATGACTTCTGCAAAATGGCAGGACTTGCCTATAAGAAGCGCGCCTTGAGTTTTCAGCCGCACCCAGAGTTCACACATGAATTTATGGAAGGCCTAATCAAGAGCCGTATGGGTGTAACCATCCCGATGGAACAAGCAGAGCCATCGCTGGTAGATGTGTATGCCGATAATGATTCAAAAGCATACGCAGAACGCATCGCAAAATTCTTTAAAAGCGCTTAGGCTCTTAGCTTCCTAAAAGAAGCCGTGGCAAATAAAGTACGATGCCTGGGAAAGCGACAAGACCTGCAATGGTTAGCGCATCCGCTACGAAAAACGGCGATGCGCCTTTGAAGACATCTTGAACGCTGATGTCATCTCGAACACCCGCAACGACAAAACAGTTCAACCCAATGGGCGGTGTAATAAGACAGAGCTCCGCCATCTTAACCACCAATATTCCGAACCAGATAGCACATTCTGCACCTGATAGGCCGAAGGTACTGTCTGCAACTGAAACAGTCTCACCACCATTCAGTGCCATTACGGCTGGATAAACAACTGGTAGTGTCAACAACAGCATGCCAATCGCATCCATAAACATGCCCAAAACTGCGTAAGCCAATAAAATACAAATCAGGATGAGTAGCGGACTATATTCGAGAGAAGTAATCCAGTCAGCGAAAGCCGTTGGCAAATCTGCAAACCCCAAGAAGCGAACATAAATCAAAACACCCCAGATGATGGTGAAAATCATGACTGAGAGTTTGGCACTTTCAATCAAGGCTTCTTTAAGTTGCCCCCAGCGCATGCCTTTAATCATGGCAATACAAAAGACAACAAAGGCACCCAAGGCACCGCCCTCCGTCGGCGTACCCCAGCTATCACCGCCAAACGGATTGTAGATGAATGAAATAATGATCACGACCACAAACACAATTGGGAACGTCGGTGGTAAGGACACCATGCGTTCTTTCCAAGTAAAGCCTCCCACTGGCGGGCCAAAATTTTTGATCACCAGCGCCATGCCAACGATAAGGCCACCATATATGATTGCGGAGAAAGCACCCGGCAAAAAGCCTGCAAGCAACAATCGGCCAACATCCTGTTCCACGATAATCGCATAAATTACCAAAATGGCGGATGGCGGAATAAGTGAAGCAAGCGTACCACCCGCTGCAACGACACCTGCCGCAAAACGTTTGTCATATCCAACCTTCAACATTTCAGGAATGGCAATCCGTGCAAAAACTGCAGATGTAGCAACAGAAGCACCAGAGACCGCCGCAAACCCTGCCGTGGCGAAAACAGTTGCAACCGCAAGGCCACCTGGCAACCAGCCAACCCAACGCTTGGCCGCCTCAAACAAGGCCTTGGTTAGCCCCGCATGATAAGCCAGATAACCGATAAGAATGAACGTTGGAATTAGCGACAAAGCATTGGTCGTGATCTTGGAATATGGCTCTTGGCCTGCAATGCCACCCGCAACTTTTAGCGCCCAAAAGAATTGATCAGGATCATATCCCTTCTTTGACCAGAAAATCCAAACTAAACCAAAAAGGCCTGCGAGACCTGCTGCGAATGCAACCCGCATCCCCAGTATGACCATGACCATCATGCCAAGGGAAACAATTATACCAATATCAATCGGCTCCATTACTTGGCATCCTTATCGTTTGCAGCGTCAAAAGAGGCACCAGACACACTCATCGCTTCTTCGGCTGCTTGCTGCGCAGCGTCCTTCACCAGAGGCAATCCAACGGGATGCGTCGCGCCTGACTTAAAGGCCATGACATAGCCTACCATCTGCCATAACAGACGTATCGCCAGAACAGTAAAAGCAATTGGCACAATTAGTTTTGTAGGCCATAACGGAATGTTCAAATCAAGCGAACTGTCTGAACTCCAAAGCGGGCGATCAAAATCAAAAGACCGATCAAAAAACTGCCAGGAGCCCCAAATTAAAATCATCATCAGCAATAACATGAAGAATGTTGTTATAATTTCAGCAAGCCAAAGCGGCCTGCCTTTTAATTTTCCAACCAAAATATCCATGCGAATGTGCCCGCCTTCGCGTTGTGTATAGGCGATGCCAAGAAAGGCAATCATCGGCAAGACTTGTTCAATAAAGTCGACATAACCCGGCAGAGGCTGACCAATTGTGTTTCTGCCACCAACAGAGACAACCGCCAAAATCATCAGAGAAAAAATTGCTATGCCGCTTAAAAGGCACATGAACATTTCCAGACTACGAAGCCTTTGGTCTACCCTGCTATAGGTCGAATTGTCTTCCAATACTGCGGACGAGCCAGCCATTTTGGTTTCCTAAATATTTAAATTGTCAGAATAAATTTTGAATACTAAGAACCTCTCCCCACAAGGTTTGTAGGGAGAGAATAGATCGTAAAGAAGTGAGATTACTTACCGAGTGTATCGACAACAAGCTTGTAAAGCTCATCACCAGGTACGCCAGCTGCTTTCATATCAGCCAACCATTTTTCACGCACTGGCGTTGCAGCCTTAGCTTTGAAAGATGCAAGTTCATCAGCCGAGAACTCAACCTTTTGAACGCCTTTTTCTGCCAAAATACCTTCCCACTTTGTGATTAGGTCAGCATAGTTTGAAAGATAATGCGCAATCGCTTCATCTTTTGAACCATCAAGAGCAGCTTTGTGCTCATCTGAAAGCGCTGCATAGGCATCGGTGTTTACAACAACAGGGCAGTTCACAGTGCCCGGGTTAAGGTTAGCTGTCCACCACTTTGCAATATCAATTGTGCGGAATGCCAAATGCGCATGCTGGGCAAATGCAACCGAATCCACAACACCAGATTCCAGCGCTGTATAAGCCTCAGTCGCTGTTACAGATGTTGGTGTAGAACCAACTGTCTTAAACGCATTACCAAGACCGCCTGTTGCACGAATGCGCATACCTTCAAAATCAGATAAAGATTTTGGCGCATCACCTACACCCGCCACATTATACTGCGGCATTGGTGACGTCATGAACGGAATAGCATTCCAGCGCGCCAAGTCCTTCTTGACTGCTGGATGATTGTAAACAGCAGTTGCAACTTTCACCTCTTCTTCAAGTGTAGAAACACCCAAGAACGGCAATTCAAGAACAGTGATCGTCGGGTTCTTGTCGCGGTGATAACCCGCACAGAATTGAGCCATTTCGAAAGCACCAATTGAAATCCCATCAAGGTTTTCGCGGTTCTTTGAAAGGCCACCATAAGAAATGTTGATTTTGAAATCGCCATTCGTTTTCTTCTCAACAAGCTCAGCAAGTTTTTCAACATGCTCTGTGAAAGCCCGGCGCTTACCCCAAAGAGATACATTCCAAGTTGTAGAAGCAGCAAATGCCTCAAGACCCATCATTGACACCGCTGCTGTAGAAAGCAGAGCAACTTTAGTAAAATTCTTTAACATGATTTCTCCTCCATAAAGATACCCAAAACGTAACAGGATATTTTTGGAAATCAAATAGGCAAAATTTTGCCAATGTATAAGTGTTTCTAACGAAAGTTTTTACGCTCAATACCATATTTTTTCATCTTGGCATTTAAGGTTCGGCGCGGCAGATCAAGTTCATCAAGCACAAGCACAATGTCACCGCGGTGCTTCTTAAGTGCTTTTTCAATAACAGTCTTCTCATAATCATCTACCATAACGTTAAGGGTGCCAGCATCATTCGTATCAGCTAACAAGATCAAAGCATCATCTTGCAGACTGGCATTCGTCAACCGTGATACATCATCTGATTCAGGTCTTAAACTTTCAAGATATTGCCCCCTGGCACTTTGAGCAGACTTGATAACTTCCAGTAATTTTTCCGGTGAAAATGGCTTTGTTAAAAATTCAAAAGCACCCTTCTTCATCGCTTCAACCGCAAGAGGGATATCACCGTGCCCTGTAATTAAAATCACAGGCAGGTTTTTATCTTTTGCAAGCAAGTGCTGCATAAGTGACATGCCGTCCAAATCTGGCATCTTAATATCAGAAACAACGACACAGGGAGCGTTCAATTTGATTGTCTTGAGCAAAACTTTCGGGTCTACAAATGCCTGAACCTTTAAGCCTGAAAGCGTAAGCCACTGAACACTAGAGTGGATCATGCCTCGGTCATCGTCTACGAAATAAACCTTACATTCGGAGACCTGATTTTTCTCTGCAACCTCACCCATCGACAAGCTCTTTCACACTATCAATGGGTTTGGGCTCTGGTTGCGCCTGAGCAGGAAACTCAACTTTGAATAACGCGCCGCCCTTCTCTAGGTTTTCGCAGGTAATCTTGCCGTTGGCTTCATCTGCGATGGCATAACAAAGCGCCAATCCAAGTCCAACGCCCTCACCTACATTTTTCGTCGTAAAAAACGGATCAAACAATTGCCCTATTATTTCATCAGGAATGCCTTTGCCGTTATCGCTTACGCTTAATCCACATCGCCCGTTTTCAACCCATGTTTCCAACCTGATTGAAGGAAATGACGTTTTCTCACAAGCCTGAATGGCATTCTTGATAAGATTACTAATGATCTGCTCAAAACGAACCTTACTTCCCTTGGCAAGCACAGGCGTATCGGCAAGTTCCAATGTGAATTGAATATCAGACAACTCAATTTCGGGCTTAAACTGAAGCAGTATGCTTTCAACGGACTCATTCAAATCACAAAGTTTTGGGCTGGAAACAGGCTTTCTTGAAAAAATCAGCAAGTCAGAAGTAATAGCTCCAAGGCGCTCTGTCATTTTCTTAATGTCTTCAAAGACACCGCTCGCCTCTTTCAATCGACGCTCTTTTACAAGCAATGCACCACTTGAAGTGAACAATCTTATTGCAGACACAGGCTGATTGACCTCATGCACAATCGCAGCAGACATTTTTCCAAGCGCTGCCAGCCTGCTTGACTGGATAAGTTCCGACTGCGCGTCTCTTAACTGCTTTTCAGTTTCCTTGCGCACTTGAACTTCCTTTTCAAGTTGCGTGTTGATTTTGGAAACCCGCTCAGCCTCATTCGCCTTGGCCTGAAGTCGCCCTTGCTTGTCGCGTGATCGCATAAACATCAGCACAGATGCCAACAGCCCGCAGAAAAGAAGTACAAAAGCCGAGAATACATAGGCATATTTTTGCACAGGTGCGAGTGGTGTTAAGTAATGCAATTTCCATCCAAGCTCAGAAGTATCCACCGTCGAAATTGAAAAGTCTTCGCTATCAATATCAACACGCCCTTCAAATAAACCAGATTGAGATTCAAATTCCAGTTTGGCCAAATCATAGCCCGTGAATTTCTTGCTCTCACGCATTTGCGACAATCTTGTCTGGGATAATTCCTTGAGTGGCTTATATAAATATCGACTATCGCTCGCCAGCACTGTCACTTCGTCTTGGTCTGTAATCAGGACATGTTCACCAGCACCACGCCAAGCCTCAAGCAATTCTGTAAACTCAACTTTCACGACAGCAACGCCAAGCACCTCCCCGCCGTCAACAATTGCCTCTGATAAGAAATATCCAGGCCTACCTGTTGTTACACCGATAGCAAAAAAGGTTGCCTGCCCCTGACTTACCGCATCGGTGAAATAACGTCTAAAGCGATAATTATTGCCAACAAAACTCTCAGGCGTATCGTAATTACTGGCTGCAACGGTAGTTGCATTGATATCCAATATATAAAGCGCTGCACTATTTGCCTTGTCGCTTACAGTTTTCAAATATTGATTGAGCAAATCAACCCTCGTGCCGTCGCGCAACATTTGCGAGGTATAGGGATGCGAAACCACAACACGCGGCAAATGAGATACGCGATTAATCGTAGAGCGCAGGCTTTCCTGATAAAGCGACAAACGCTCTGATGACGTATCAAGCGCTGTTTTTTCAAAGCGATTATAACTGACATGATATGCCGCAATCGTGACAGCACCTATCAAAATGGTGAATAAAATCGTATAAAACAAGCGCATGGCTGTGTATCTCTCCCAAGAAGGACAATATAGCCATTAAGAAGAATAGTAATCAAGAAGTCGGTGAAAATGGCACTTATCTGCTCAAAAATTGAAGACGGTGTTTTTTATCTAACGCTGGACAATGAAACCCGCCGCAATGCGCTTTCAATCGAGATGCTTGAAGCAGTGTCTGGCGCATTGGATGAAGCAGACCAAAACAAAGATGCACGCGTTATCGTCATCAATGCAAATGGCCCTGCATTTTCTTCGGGTCATGACCTGAAAGAACTAACTGCTGCCAGAAATTCAGAAGATAGAGGGCAAGCGTTTTTTAAAAAAACGATGCTGCTTTGTTCGTCTGTAATGCAAAAAGTCGTCAATCACCGCCTGCCTGTCATAGCTTCCATCCAAGGCGTTGCTTCAGCAGCCGGATGTCAATTGGTTGCCAGTTGTGATTTGGCGGTCGCAAGTCTGGAATCGAAATTCATTACCCCCGGCGTTAATATTGGCCTGTTCTGCTCAACTCCCATGGTCGCTCTTTCGCGAAATGTCTCCAACAAACATGCGCTCGAAATGCTTTTAACAGGCGAAGGTGCATCCGCAACAAAAGCTGCAGAAATAGGCCTTATCAACAGAGCAGTTCCCCTTGATGAAGTCGACGCAACCGTAAAATGGTTCACAGACCGCATCACCGCAAAATCAGCAATGACAATCAAAACCGGAAAGCAAGCCTACTATAAACAATCGCAAATGCCATTAAACGAAGCTTATGATTACTGCACCAATGTCATGGTAGAAAACATGCTAAAACACGATGCCGAAGAGGGCATCGGAGCGTTTTTGGAAAAACGCGAGGCTGAATGGCGGGATGAGTAATCTGTTTAACCGTCATCCTAGGGCTTGTCCCTAGGATCTCCAATGGAGAAATAAATGACAAGCTACGTTTATATTATGACAAACAAGCCAAGAGGAACTCTATATATTGGCGTCACATCAGATTTAGAAGATAGAGTCTGGGAGCATAAAAATAAATATTACAAAGGCTTTAGTTCAAAATACAACCTGAACAATCTAGTTTGGTTTGAAATGCACCCTAACATTGTTTTAGCTATACAAAGAGAAAAGTCGTTAAAGCGCTACCCAAGAGAATGGAAACTCAACCTCATAGAAGCTTTTAATCCATCATGGACAGATTTGGCTAATAAGATAAATAGTATTGAGAATATTTATGAACCACACTCAAATGAAAGAGCATGGGATGACTATAATTGAGAATGGAGGAGATCCTAGGGACAAGCCCTAGGATGACGGAATTCAAGCCTATGAACATCTACAACGAAAACCTGGACCGAAATCCGGCAAACTACCAACCGCTAACACCGCTTACTTTTCTGGAAAGAGCGGCAAGCACATTTCCAAATCATACGGCTATCATTCACGGTCGTTTACGCAGAGACTATGCGCAGTTTTATGCACGCTCAAAACGCTTAGCCTCTGCCCTTTCCAAACATGGCATCAACACTGGCGACACAGTCTCCGTTATTCTTGCAAATACCCCTGCCATGCTTGAGTGCCACTATGGCGTACCCATGACGGGTGGCGTGCTTCATTCCATGAACACAAGACTGGATGC
>CALAIO010000011.1 GCA_937923355.1 uncultured Rhizobiaceae group bacterium
TGATTTCCAACGTATCGTGCGATACGAACTTTGATTTGCTGCGCAACCAACTCTGGTTGATGGCGTTGTTTTTCATCCAGTCTGCAAGTGATTTCATCAATGGATTTGACGGCTTCAACCGGAATGACCGTATTGATCTCTGCTATGAGCGTATTATGAGCACGGCGGTAAAGGTCTGGTTCTTGCGGAACGAGAACTATCTCAGGGCATTTTTCTTGCGCTTCTGCATAGCGCATGATGTTAGAACAGCCACGTGCTTTGGCTTCTTTGGAAACAGCAATCACACATGTATGTTTTGTTCCATCAAAGGGTACAATGCCAACGGGCTTGCCGCGTAAATGTGGATAGACTTGCTGATGCACTGATGCAAAGAAGCCATCAAAGTCTAGATACAGATATTCAATTGTTTCTGGTTTTCGCACGCACATATTCTCCAAATCAAAGAAGAACAAAATAGGAACAAAATCCTATTGCTGTCAATTAGAAATTAAAAAATGTTTCGCCTTATAATTCATCAAGCAATTTTTCTAGGGCTGATATGTACTTACGAGTTTTGCTTCCGATGCGTACTCCCTGTGATTGCCTTGCTTCCATAAACGCTATTTTCTCACGGGCAATTTTTGCCAAATTGACATCCCAAGCTTCTGGTAATGTTGAACTAAGAAAGATGAGTGCATTAATTCTCCCATTTGCTGATAGCTCTTCAATTGCCCCTTTATCAAAGAGGGCAAGCGTTTCTTGTATTGCTAATGATGAAGACTGAAATTCATTGATGAGAGAGTTAGTTGAAAATATTCTTATCGTTTCACTATCTTCGTTCATTCCTAAGATTAGTCGTGTGATACGCTCCGACTGCTGTTTGATAGTTTCATTCAAACTTGCTTGTACAACGTCAAGCCCATCAGAAACTTCCTGTACAAGTTCTTTTGCTGCCTGGTCTGCTTGATCAGTAGATAATCGTGCATCTAATTCTGCGGTAACTATTTTGCTTTCATCGATTTGTATTTTCAGATCACTGAGCGTTGCTTGTAAACGAACTTGTTCGTTTCTCAGATTGTTTATTGAATTTTCGGCAGCTACTTTCTGTTGATTTGCATTGTCTAATTCATTTTGCTTTTCTTTGAGTTCTTTTGATTTTTGTGCAAGATTTTTTTCAGCATTAAATTCTTGTCTCTCCAATTTAAGAGCACTTGCTTTGGTGGCTAGTTCTGAGTTTTGGTGTTGGTTAAATGCACTATAAACAGCTACAACCGCTACAAGCATAGGTGCCCAATTAAGAGGACGCGAGAAAGGTCTTTTTAAAGCATCAATTTCGATGTTGAGTTTTTCAATTTCCGCTAGATATTTTTTCTCTTCCAAATTCTCAGTCACTATATTGTTCTCCATATCGTTTTTTGCACCTTAGATGTTCTGATAAACCAAAGTTCCAATAATCAACCAGATAAGAACTATAATGATAATACCTGCGAGAGACGGTGGTCTACCACCATAGTCAGGGTGTTTTTCATATCCACTTGCCACTACTGCCTCGCTCGATACTCAGCCACCATTTGTGCCGATACATCTCTTGCGTAACATAAAGGTTCATAACCACCGGGTTTAGAGTATGCGCTACGTTTGCCACACTTACGGCCACGTTTTGTTAAGTTGTAGGGACAAGGACAGTTTCCAGGGTAATATGCATGTGAACGTTTAATCAGTATCTGTTTGATACGCGATGTGGACAGTCCTGCAGTTTGTTTCTTCTTTTGAGGGATACTTGCCTGTTTTGGTGCAGGGTAATTGGTCAGGTACGTACCAAAGACCCAGCCTTCAAATCTTGCTCCTGTTACCTGTAACCATTCACCATCGCGTGCCGTTACCTTTACTTGTTGATCGCGTTTAAGCGTCCAAATGACCTTAAAATCTTTACCTGCTCCTTTTCTTACATTGAGACGTGAAGCATCCACATACATCGTCTTATCAAGCCTCTCCGATACATTTTGGACGCTGGTAGATATGGTAGGTTGATTTACCTTTGGAGCGGTCTCCAAGGCAGCAACTTGTTGTTGCGTGACTGGTTTCTTTTTCGCAGGTGTTTGGGGCTGTTTCTCCTGAGATTGTAGCTTCGAGACTTTTTCTTGTAATTGTTGTTCAAGAGCGGTCTGCTTTACGCGGACTGATTGATTTGTGGTCTGAACTTGATTGTTGGTCTGAGTGTAACTCGCTTTGGTATTATCATCGTCATTGTTGAATAGTCCCACTACAAAGAGGAAGGCAAATAAGTATCCGATTCCACGAAATAATGATTTAAACACTCAACCCACCTAATTATATTTGTATAGCTAGAAATAAAAACGATATTTATTTCATGAGTCAATACATAGATTATTTTATAATTTTCTTTGAATACAGGGATTCACATTCCAGATTAAATGATTCACTATGCTTGTATTATGGAAAAGAAACTCAATATCGGCATATGGCTTCGTGTTTCAACTGATGAACAAGCACAAGGTGGTAGCCCAGAACACCACCTCAAACGCGCACAAGCATATGCTGAAGCCAAAGATTGGAATGTCGTAGAGATATATGACTTGTCTGGCGTGTCAGGCAAAAGTGTCATGCAACATGCTGAATGTCAGCGCATGATGGAAGATGTGCGCACAGGAAAGATCGATGCTTTGATCTTTTCAAAGCTTGCACGCTTGGCACGTAACACCAGAGAACTATTAGACTTTGCCGATTTCTTTCAAGAGAACAAGGCAAGTCTCGTTTCACTTTCTGAAAGTATTGATACTTCAACTCCAGCAGGCAAGCTTTTCTACACGATGATATCGGCTGTTGCTGCCTTTGAGAGAGATGAAATATCTGATCGTGTAAAAGCCTCAATCCCCATACGTGCCCAGATGGGTAAACAATTAGGTGGACAAGCAACTTTTGGTTACCAATGGCAAGACCAAAAACTCATTCCTCACCCAGATGAAGCACCCATACGTGCCTTACTCTATGAATTATTCAAAGAACACGGATTGAAACGTAAAGTAGCCCGTATTCTCAATGAGCGTGGCTATCGAACAAGAAAAGGTGCTAAGTTTTCTGATACGACAGTTGACCGTCTGTTACGTGACCCCACTGCCAAAGGTGTTCGTTTGTCTAACTACACTGAAAGCCCCGGAGATGGTAAACCTGCCGTTCTCAAAGACAAAGATGATTGGGTGTATGTAAACTGTCCTGCGATAGTATCTGTTGAGTTATGGGATGAATGCAATCGTATGCTCACTGATCAAGCCAAGTCTCGAAAGAAACGAGGACGACCAGCAATCCATCTCTTTGGTGGTAAAGCTGTATGTTCATGTGAACAGAAGATGCACTTCAAAAAAGGGACGGGTAAATACCATTGCTCTCAATGTAGAAACAAAATTAGAGAAGATGATTTAGAAGCCATACTGGTAGAGCAACTCAAAAACTTCTTACTTTCAGAGGAAGAAATTGCAGAATATATGCGTCATGCCAAAGAAAGCGCAGTTACTAAACGCAAAGAATTAAATGTGGCACTCTCTGAACAAGAACGACTGAAAGCACAAACTGATAAGCTTCTTAATTTGCATCTCTCGGATGATTTAGAAAAAGAGGTCTTTCTTAGGCAATACAAACCTCTAGAAAAGCAACTATTCCAAATTGAAGAAAACATTCCAGCTTTACAAGCGGCCTGTGATGTTGAAGAAATTT
This sequence comes from uncultured Rhizobiaceae group bacterium, assembly GCA_937923355.1. The sequence continues at coordinate 3,712 of CALAIO010000011.1, forward strand.
CTATCGCTTCATCTGATCAGATATTTAATGAAGCTCGTTCTGTGTATGCTCAATGGGAGACATTACAGAAAGAAGAGAAGAAGCATATTATCGATCTGATGCTAGAAGATATAACTGTTGATCAGGACGAAATATCTATCAATTTAAATCATTTACCCCACCCACCATCCCTGCATAAGCATGGTGATAATGCAACGCAACCTCAGGGGTTCATGGCTGCAATAAGCTGGATTCTGGAAGGGTAAGTAATACGGTGATTGGCGCGGGCAATAGTAGTTTCACCTGCTTCTAGGGGTTGTCTCAAACTATCAAGAACCTGTGGTGAAAATTCGGGGAACTCATCCAGAAACAAGACGCCATTATGGGCAAGCGAAACTTCGCCTGGGCGCGCTTTGACGCCACCACCGACCATGGCGGCCATGGTTGCAGAATGGTGTGGTGCCCTGAAAGGTCTTCGGTTGGTTAGTTTTCCGTCTGCCAATTCGCCAGCGATGGAGGAAACCATGGAGACTTCCAATAATTCTGCAGGTGTCAGGTCTGGCAAAATACCGGGCAATCTGGCTGCCAGCATGGATTTGCCTGAACCTGGGGGGCCAGCCATTAAAAGATTATGCCCGCCTGCTGCAGCAATTTCTAGCGCACGTTTTGCAGTTTCCTGACCCTTGATGTCTGCCATATCCGGTAGTGTGACTGTTAACTGGCTTATTGCCGGTAGGGGACGTGAAAGAATTTGTGTGCCTCTGAAATGATTGGCAAGGGCGATGAGACTGGGCGGGGAAAGGATGTCCATGTCACGGTCAGCCCAAGCAGCTTCCCCACCGCTACTTGATGGACAGATTAATCCTTTCCCGCGTGCATTGGCGCCAATTGCAGCGGGCAGGGCGCCAACAATGTTCGCAAGGGATCCATCCAGCGATAATTCACCCAATACAACATAATCATTCAGAACATCGGACGGAATAGCTCCCAGTCCTGCCATTAATCCAAGGGCAATGGGTAAATCATAATGACTGCCTTCCTTGGGCAGGTCTGCAGGGGCAAGATTTACGGTAATGCGTTTATGCGGCAGTGAAAGCCCCGAAGCATGAAGGGCTGCCTGAACACGCTCACGGCTTTCAGCAACAGCCTTGTCAGGTAAACCAACAATAGAGAAGTGCATTTTACCAGGGGCAATCATTACTTGTACATCTACAGGTCTTGCTTCAATTCCCTGAAATGCAACTGTATTTACTTTAGATACCATGACTTTATTCCTTAAAGTCAAAATATAGCTCAAAGTATAAATGTCAAGAACAAAATAAGAACATTTGAAATTGAACTGATAATATCATTTAGAAGTGATGTGTAGTTGATAAACGTTTTGGTATATTGAATACTATCATTTCAAATCATTGGTTGAACACGTGCAGTTTACAAATTTCATCAAGAGCAGTTTCTTGCGCTCCAAGGACATGAGCATGTTGCCTGAGCGTGTGCAACTTTCATTGCGCCAGCGCGAGCGTGCGAATGAAGTTGTCGTACGCATTATCCAGCTAGCCATTGTTATTATGTTTTCCGTTTTATATTCGCTGGCGGCGAAGACTGGGCAGGCGGCAGATTTTCAGCCCGTTCCTTATGTTTTAGCGGGCTATATTGTTCTCTCGCTCATTGGTTTGATGTGGTCGATGAGGACTGAATTGCCAAGCTGGTCAGTTTATTGTTCTATTCTGTTTGATTTCATATTGCTTTATTCATTGATGATTAGTTTTCATATTCAGTATGAGCAACCTGCTTCATTTATTTTAAAAGCGCCGACGCTTTTATATGTGTTTATCTTTATCGCTCTGCGTGCATTACGCCTTGAGTGGAAGTATGTTGCAGCAGCAGGCATTGCGGGTGCCATTGGTTGGGCGCTTGTAGTGATTTATGTCACGACCAATGAACCTGAAAACACCATGATAACGCGCTCCTATGTGCAGTATCTAACGTCAAACTCCATTCTTATTGGTGCGGAAATAGACAAGATTATTTCCATTCTTGCGGTCACTGGTATTTTGACTTTGGTTGTGAACGGATCAAGTAATCTTCTTGTTACTGCTGTTACAGAGCAGGCGGCTGCGCAGGATTTTTCGCGCTTTTTCGACAAGCGTGTTGCGCAAGACATTCGCTCAAGTCAGAAAGTATTAGAGGCAGGCCAAGGGGAGCGTAGAAATACAGCGGTAATCAATATTGATATTCGCGGGTTCTCCGTCATGGCAGCAAATCGCGAACCCTCCGAAGTTATGCAAATCCTGTCAACTTATCAGGGGAGGGTTGTGCCCATACTGCAAGAACATGGTGCGATCATCGACAAGTTCATGGGCGATGGCATTATGGCAACCATCGGGATTGATGATGATCAAATACCCTTTTCGAGGAAATCCATTGAAGCAGCAGAGGCGGTTTTAACCGATAGCAAGAAGTGGTTAAAAGAAGAGCCAATTCTTGCAGCAGCTGGTGTCACAGATATTGGTATTGGCGTTGCTTGCGGCACGGTTGCCTTTGGCGCTGTTGGCCAGGGTGACAGGCTTGAAATGACCGTTATCGGGTCACCAGTGAATACGTCTGCCAAACTTGAAAAGCATAACAAGGTTCTAAAATCTGATTGCATTATTTCCCGTAAGACCTGGGAC
>CALAIO010000012.1 GCA_937923355.1 uncultured Rhizobiaceae group bacterium
GCGCCGCTATCACGTCCGCATGGTTCAAAATGACGGCCGTTCGATATTATTAAGCGAACTCTATCCATGGCCTGAGGGGACAGCGCCTGGAAAGGCAGAGTATCCCAATGCGGTTAGGAAAGTTGAAGCTGCTGAATAAAAATAAGCGCCTAGACTAAAGCAGCAAGTTTTGCGAACGGATCCCAATGAGGCTCTTTATGCCAGTCGTACTCACAACTGATTGCCATCTCTTCAGCAACATTGTTGCCAAACAAATCTGCAAGAACTGCTAACGCCATATCCATTCCTGCAGAAACACCAGACGATGTGAAAAACTTACCATCTTCCACCCATCTTGCTTCTTTTACCCACTCAACATTGGGAGCAAGATGGACTGTGCTTGTAAAGTCTATTTTGTTAGTTGTTGCTTTTCGCCCATCTAAAACACCGCTCATACCTAAAATCACAGTCCCTGTACAAACGGCCATAACCCTCTCTGCGTTTGCTGATGCCCTACTTATCCATTCAAGGGTCTCATCATCAACACATTCTACTAAAGCTGAATCACCACCTGGAATAAGTATAAGGTCATAATCATCCTTGTCAGATAATTGATTATCTATAACAATTTTTTGCCCATGAACGCTTGGAACAGGCTCACTTGCTTTTGCAACGGTGACAACTTCAATTTCTTCACTAAGACCTCCCAGCATTTCTATTGGGCCAAAATAGTCGAGCGTTTCAAAGCCTGGAAAAACAAAAGCTGCTAATGTTCTCATTATAATTCCTCTTTGTAACTTAAGATTGGCTTGCAAAAACCGTGATTTTTAATAAATCGTTTCGTTGATGCAGGGCTTTTTTCCAAGTGGTTGGCTGACCGAATTGGCCTTCGCACTTGTTCGCCACCGCAATTGGGACAGATATTATTAAAATGGCTTTCTGAGCATTCAGAGCAGAAGGTGCATTCAAATGAACAGATTCTGACGTTTCTTGCATTAGGTGGCAGGTCTTTATCACAACACTCACAATTTGGTTTGAGTATAAGCATTTCACATCCTTTCATACTAAAACAAGTCTATGCTACATGAAAGATATATGGCATAAATGACAATATGACCTCCATTCATGCCAAATCATCTATTTCAAAACCCGAACCAAACGATGTCGTATTTGTGGTCTATCCAAATATTGTATTGCTCGATCTTGTTGGTCCTCTTCAGGTTTTTACCCATGCGCGCAAAACACCCGAATCAAAAAATTACTATCGCACCAATATTGTTTCCAAAGCGGCTGGAAGCATTAGGACCAATACAATTTTATCGATTGATTCGGCCCCACTTGCGAAGTGGCTTAACAAACCTATCCACACGCTTGTATTTGTCGGTGGCGATGGTGCAAATGAAGCAGCGCTAGATCTGCCTTTTATACAACAAGTGAAACAATTAGCTGAACAGTCTGCCCGTGTATGTTCGGTATGTAATGGTGCACTTGTTATTGCTGCTGCAGGCTTATTAGATGGACGCCGCGCAGTGACGCACTGGGAAGATTGCGACCAACTAGCCAAGCAGAACCCTGCAGTTAAAGTGGAAGTTGATCCAATCTACATCAAGGATGATCATGTTTGGACTTCGGCTGGTATCACAGCTGGTATCGATATGGCTTTAGCAATCATTGAAGAAGATTTAGGGAAACCTGCCGCAATTGCGATGGCAAGGTCACTGGTTACGCCTATGGTACGCTCTGGAGGCCAATCTCAATTTAGCCGTGAGCTGGATAGACAAGAACGTGACACTGCTGGCAAGTTTTCCAACTTGCATGATTGGGTTAAAGACAATCTTCAAAAAAGGTTTTCAGTCGCTGATATGGCTCAACACTGCGGCATGAGTTCAAGAAATTTCTCTCGCCTTTACATGTCCACCATGGGTATTTCTCCAGCAAAGGCTATAGAGATAATGCGTGTTGATAAAGCGCGTGAACTTTTGATCACAACAAATCTTGGCATAAAGAGTGTTGCAAGAGAAAGTGGTTTTCAAGATGATGAACGCATGCGTCGTGCTTTCTTACGCCATATCAAAACTTCGCCCACGGCTTATCGAGAGCAATTTGTGGAAGGCGACAAGTCAACCACAATATCGTGACAATATTTTCCTTATCTTGAAAATGCATGAGCTAACACTAGAGTCTTACTATCAGCCCATGCCAATAAAATTCAAATAAAGGGAACACTCATGACAAAGCTTTCAATAAATCGACGAACTCTCCTTGCTGCTGGCCTTACAGGTGTTAGCGGACTGATTGTCCCTGCCCGTGCCCAAGGTCTTGCGCCAACGCCCAGCATGAGAGGCGGTTCAAATAACTATCGTCCCGGAGCACCGATTGTAGAGCGTATTGGTGGTGGTGGATTTTTGATGACGGGTACTGTTCGCAGAGCTGGCGATGGCAAACCGCTTGAAGGCCAACGTATTCAAATCTGGGCGCATACGACAGAAGGTCAAGAGCGAGAGCCACAAAGCCATGGTGCGACGCTAACAGATGCAAATGGTGAATTTAGCATGGACATGCCGCAAATTGTGCCAACCTTCGGTCAGCCCCATGCACATCTGGCGTATGATAGCGAAGAGTTTGAAACCGTATTCCTGCGCCCTGTCATGCCAAATATTAGTGATACAACATTGCATGCTGATTTCGTCTTGAAGCCTGCATAGATACGATGCGTAGCAACGAGGTAAGTCTGACTCGCACGCTATTAATTTGGTCAGTGCTTTTGCTTACGTTTGCCATTCCCATCATCGCAGCGGCATTCAGTCCACAACTTCAATGGCGGGATTCAATCTATATTCTTGCAGGTTTTGCAGGCGTAGTTTCGCTCTGCCTCTTGCTAGTTCAGCCCTTGCTTATTGGTGGATATTTACCGAACTTTTCACCACTCAATGAGCGGCGCTATCATCGCTGGGTCGGCGGCACTCTTGTGACTGCGGTCATCATACATGTTGCAGCGCTTTGGATGACTAGCCCTCCAGACGTAATTGATGCTCTTTTATTTGTGTCCCCAACGCCTTTTTCTATCTGGGGTGTCATAGCCATGTGGGCAGTTTTTGCGACTGCAATTCTGGCAGCTTTCAAAAAACGGCTAATGCTAAAACCAAAAACATGGCGTATCGGCCATACCGCATTGGCAGTAATAATCATTATTGGAAGTGTCGCCCATGCGATGCTGATTGAAGGAACCATGGAGATAATATCAAAGACGGTTTTATGTGCTTTGGTCATCATTATTGGTGGATGGGTAATTATAAGGCGTTTTATTTGAAGGCTCCTACCTAGGCTAAGGACCTATTAATCTAACCAACAGCCGCGTCCAGCAACCTCAACTGCACACGCCTTGAACCCTGCCAAAA
>CALAIO010000013.1 GCA_937923355.1 uncultured Rhizobiaceae group bacterium
AATGTTGGCGGATTTTGCTGAACACGACGTGGGGGGATTTAGCCAATAGGTGCCTGAGATGGGCATGAAAGCAGCGAAGCGATTGCGACCCGTGCAGGCCATCGTCCAGGTAAAAGTGCCGCCAACAGAGACACCTGCGAGCACGAGTTTCTTTTTATTGATCGGGAAGCGGCGCTTTACGTCTTTAATCACATCATCAAGGTATCGAAACTCATTTGAGCTGCGGTCTGATCTACCTGCTGGCGAATTTTTAACATTCCAGTCGTTGCGTTTTGCCTTTAATCCAATCAGTGCAACACCAAGTCTGTTTGCCATACGCATAAGGTTTTGATTTTGAACAGTTCCAACAGCAGTGCCACCCAAACCGTGAGCAAAGAAAATAGCGCCTATTTTGGTTTTGCCGTCGTGACCCTGTGGCATGTGAATGCGGTAGTGACGATTATCGGGAACCTTGCAATGGGAAGATGAGCCACAAGCGAAAACGATTGATGCACTGCTGGAGAAACTCAAAATAATAAAGATCAATAGTAAGCGCATGGAACCCCCGATTCATTTTGCAAAACTCTACATGAAAGTAGTTCAGTTAAACTTCAAATCTACGTTATTATTTTTATGGTGCGATGAATCTTGACTCATTTTCTGTTTTGTCATATATTTCTGTTATGACAGAAATTAAAGAAAATAATATACCAAAAGCAATTGAACAATTTATTCTCTATTGGGGCGATATGGGTGGCCAGTGGGGCGTGAACCGTTCTGTCGCGCAAATTCATGCGTTGTTGTATTTGGCAACCAAGCCCATGAATGCGGAAGAGATTACAGAACGCCTTGGCATTGCGCGTTCCAATGTATCCAACTCTTTGAAAGAACTGGTTTCCTGGAAGCTTATTCGCCGCGTTCCAATTGCAGGCGATCGTCGTGAGCATTTTGAAGCTGTAACGGATGTTATGGAAATGGCGATGCGGATTGCGCAAGGACGCAAAGAACGTGAAATTGATCCTGCTGCTATGGCGCTTAGAGAATGTGTGGCGCAGGCAGAAGGAGATAAGAAGATTGATCCCATTGCCTTAAAACGATTGCAGGAAATGGAAGCTTTCGTTCAGCAGGGTTCCAAGTGGTATGATCAAATGTTGAGCGTTCCAAAAGGGCAACTCGTAACCCTCATGAAGATGGGTGATAAAGTGCTCGGGCTGTTGAAATTTGCAGGTGGGAAAAAGGCGAAATAGGTATCGTCTTTTTATTTGGCATTTAATTTCTGTCTATACAGAAATAACGATAAAGAAAGGAAAATATTATGGGTACGATGGAAAAACTAACAGCCAGGCATGAAGGTGCTGGGAATGTGGCGCCTTATATATTTTCTGGTGAGATTTTGGAGCGTGATGAAGAAAGCGCAAACAATAGAGCAAAACCAGATGATCGATTTCAAAAGCTTTTGGGTGATAAGCAATGGATGAGATTGCCCAAGGCTATTAGAAAGCGTTTTGGGAAACGTTTTAAACAAGGGCAAAGTGTTGCCTATCAGGGCATTGTGACTGACATGAAGATGAGCAAGTTTGGTTGGGCCTTTGCTCAGGCTGCCAGGTTAATTGGCGCGCCGCTTCCTTTTGAGCGTAATTCTGTAAATCAGCCTGCTGTTGTTATTGTTACAGAAGATCATGAAACAAATGGTCAGTTTTGGATCAGGCAATTTGGTCGTGAAAAAGGATTTCCCCAAGTGGTGCACAGTTCTAAGCGTTTTGCAGGGCCAACCGGGCTTGAGGAATATATTGGTTATGGCATCGGTATGGCCTTGAAGCTGGAAGCTACACGTCATGCGCTGTTTTTCAGAAGCAATCATTACTTCATGCAGATTTTTGGAAAGCGCATTCGCCTGCCTAACTGGCTTGCACCATTTGGCCTTGAAATAGGTCATCATGATTTCGGTGATAACCGCTTTGCTTTTACGCTAGAATTAAAGAGTCGTTTGTTTGGCAAAATGATTGAGCAGAATGCAGTGTTTATGGATCCTGCATAACAAAATACAAGCTATAGGTTTATTGTCCAATACGCCCTTTAGGGTGTTGGCCCGTGTAGAGGTTGGGTGAAAACTTAAACGTGGCTGGCAAGTATGCACCAGGTTTTGTTGTATCGTGAAAATCACAACGGATGTTTGGGTCTGTAACAGCAACTAATGTCCCTGATATTCTACAGCTGTTCGTGCCATCTTCATGGCCACATTGTTGCAAGCTTATTTCTGCCTCGACAAAGTTTTCGCCTGAACTAATCATTTTGTTAAAATAAGTTCTGGACAGGCGAGCATCAATTTTTGTCTCATCGAAAAGCATGGGCGCGTGATTTTCCAGACTTACTTTTTTCCCGGATGCGCTAACGCTTGATGTTATTTTTGCTTGCGTTTTACGCTTGTCCAGTTTCTCTAATTCAATTGCAAAAGATTTTATTTGTAAATCCAGATTAGCATTTTTGCAGGTTTTGAATTTTGCCCGCAGCAACTGTTTCTCATGTTTTAGATTGCTGCCCTCAAAATTAACGTGGGTAATCAGGCATTGCTCTCCAAGCTTTCGTTTGCAGGCAACCTCGCATTTGGAAATATTTTCCGCATGCTCACACATATTGAGTTGAGGTTCATCCAGTCTCACATCTGCAAGAGCTGGTGATAACGAAATGAGCATCGCCGTGGAAATGATATATACGTATTTCATATGCTCAACTTAAAGCATCATATTCGTTGCTTTAAGTCACCAAAGAACACTATTTCGCGAGTATTATTCGCGGGCACTGTTATTGTAAATTGCATTATTTTGTATGGAAATCAGATTTTCCATAATTTCTTCAATGAGCATTTCATCATACTCGAGTTCATGCAAACTCTGTTTTAGGTGTGATGCCATTGCAAGAAAACCGATGCGATTGTTGAGGATTGATTTAAATGGAGCTACTGCATCATCGCCTTGCAGGATGATTGGACCATTTAAAACAAGACAGATGAAATTTCTCTGTTGTGTAATTTGCGTGAGCATTTCTGTTGTTGCAAAATAGTTGTTTAACAGCTCATCGTTATTAATTTTAATATGAAACAGCATTGATATTTTAGCGAGCGCCTCTTCTGCGCCCATCTGTTCATAAAATGAACTATTATTGCTATTTAAAATATAACTGTCTGCTGAGTATTGAGACTCATCTTCGGTAAACATCATAATATCCAGTATATATATAATATATAAAATTTACCCTGCGTAATTTATATGCCCCTAAAAACTTTAACTCTTGTTTAAACTGAGCGTTAAAAATTTAACGATTGTGATGCTGCAAACCTTTGTTTGAATTTTTACGAGTGCTATCGTATAAGGCACAAAACTTTCATCGGCGCTGCCTTTAACAGTCGCATGTTTGGAGAAGAGAAAATGACTACCCCAAAATTAAACTCGCTTGGACTTCCAGGCGAACCAAAAGATTGTCGTATTGTGGTTGCAATGTCTGGCGGTGTGGATAGCTCTGTGGTTGCAGGGCTTTTGGCGCGTGAGGGCTATGATGTTGTTGGTATGACGCTACAGCTTTATGATCACGGCGAAGCGGTAAAACGCAAAGGTGCCTGTTGTGCAGGACAGGATATTCACGATGCGCGCCGTGTGGCAGAAACACTTGGTATTCCACATTATGTTTTGGATTATGAAGACAAGTTTCGCGAGCAAGTCATTAATCCATTCATGGAGAGTTACATTGCGGGTGAAACACCCATTCCCTGTATCTCATGCAATCAGACCGTTAAATTTGCTGATCTTTTAAAAACAGCCAAGGAACTGGGCGCTGCTGCCCTGGCAACCGGTCATTACATTCGTTCGCGTTTGGCTGATCCAGAAACAGGGCGCCGTGCCATGTTCCGTCCGCGCGACCATGGACGCGACCAGAGTTATTTTCTCTTTGCTACGACACAAGAGCAAGTGGACTACATCCGCTTTCCGCTTGGTGATTTGCCAAAGTCAGAGACGCGCGAATTGGCAAAAGAGCTGGGGCTTGAAATCTCGCAAAAACCGGACAGTCAGGATATTTGTTTTGTACCTCAGGGCAAATATTCAGACATCATCAACAAGTTGCAACCAACCGCTGCGACCGCTGGCGAAATTCAACACATTGATGGACGCGTTTTGGGTGAGCATAAAGGCATTATCAATTTCACCGTCGGTCAACGTCGTGGTATTGGCGTTGCAACAGGTGATCCGATTTATGTGGTGCATTTGGATGCGAAAAATGCCCGTGTCATCGTAGGGCCAAAAGAAGCGCTTGATACGCGCAAGCTCTATTTGCGGGATGTGAACTGGCTGGGTGATGGTGCAATTGAAAACATATCGCAAGACGGGCTTGAACTCTTTGTTAAAGTGCGCTCAACCCGTCCGCCGATGGAAGCTATTTTATATCCACCCAATAATGAAGGTAAAATCAGCGTCGAGTTAATCGGTGGTGAGGCTGGTATCGCACCGGGTCAGGCTTGTGTCTTTTATCAAGACGACACGGAAGATACCCGTGTGCTTGGGGGCGGTTTCATTGATCGTGCAGAGCGTGAAGATTCCATTGAAACAGCGCTTGATAACATGCTCCAAACAGGTGCTGCTGCATGATACGCTTGGGCGTTGACTGGGGTGGCACAAAGCTTGAAGTCATCGCCTTGTCGGCGGAAGGTCAAACGCTTTTGCGTAAGCGTATTTCAACACCTCGAGACGATTATCATGCGTGCATCACAGCTGTGCGCGATCTTGTCTTAAATGCTGAGGCGGAAGTAGGTGAAACCTGTTCGGTGGGGATGGGTATTCCTGGCACAATTTCGCCCGCAAGCGGATTGGTGAAAAATGCAAATTCAACATGGCTTAACGGCAAGCCGCTTTTGCAAGACATGCAAAAGGTATTAAATCGTGATGTTCGCATTCAAAATGATGCGAATTGTTTTGCTGTATCAGAAAGTGTGGATGGTGCAGGCGAAGGTGAACGAGTAGTTGTGGGCGTTATCCTTGGCACTGGTTGTGGCGCAGGGATTGCCGTCGATGGAAAAGCGCTTGTTGGGCGCGGTGGTATAGCAGGCGAATTTGGCCATACGCCACTTGCACCCATGAACGAAAATGAATTTCCGGGAAATGCCTGTTGGTGCGGCAAGCGCGAATGTTTGGAAACCTATATTTCAGGCACCGGGTTTCAGCGTACTTATGAAAGAATTATCGGCGAACCTTCTCATATGACCGCAGAAGAAATACTGGATTTAAAGGATGAAAATTCCCAACGTGCCTATGAGAATTATTGTTCACAATTGGCGAGAGGCCTTGCGCAGATTATCAATGTTCTTGATCCTGATGTTGTGGTGCTGGGTGGCGGTGTGTCGAATGTGAAATCGCTATACGATGATGTGCCTTTGCTGATGCCGCCTTACGTTTTTACAGATCACTTTGATACACCGATTGTGCCAGCAAAACATGGTGACAGTTCTGGTGTTCGCGGTGCTGCATGGCTTTGGTAAAATTTTGATGCTTGACGTCTTGTCGGTATCAGCCCACTCTTTTCAGGGTTTAAAGAGAAGTTTCCCATGTTGAATTATCTTACACTCATATTCTGTTGTCAGCTTGCAGGTGAGTTTATCATTGGTGCGACTGGCCTTTCCATTCCCGGGCCTGTTCTGGGCATGGTGTTTTTGTTTTGTTTTTTGCTTGTTCGTGGTTCAATTCCTAATGACCTGAGTTCGGTTGCAGACGGATTGCTTAATCATTTGTCACTTTTGTTTGTGCCAGCGGGTGTCGGCATCATGCTGCATTTCAAGCTGCTCGGTGATGACCTTTTTGCCATTTCGGTAGCCCTTGTTGTGAGTACGGTTTTAACGGTCATTGTAACAGCAGTTTTAATGCGCAGGCTTTCAAGAGGTTCAAAAGAGATTACCTCTGATGAGGCAGGTCATGAATAATAATCTTCAGGATATCTGGGTTTATTTAAGTGCCAGCCCGCTTGCGCATTTAACCCTGACGCTGGTTGCATTTCAGATCGGGTTTTACATTTACAAGAAAGGCGGCATGCACCCGCTTTTAAATCCGGTTTTAATCGCTGTCATTCTGGTTGTTGGATTTTTGCTTTCTTCTGGCACTTCCTATCAGGACTATTTTGATGGAGCGCAGTTTGTGCATTTCCTTTTGGGCCCGGCAACCGTTGCCCTTGCCATTCCCTTGTACCGCCAGTTTGATCGCGTAAGACAATCTGCACTGGCCATTTTTGCAAGTTTGATCGCTGGTTCTGTTACAGCAATACTTTCAGCGGTTGGCATTGGTTATCTATTGTCTGCTTCACAAGATACGCTGATTGCCCTTGCGCCAAAATCTGTAACTGCACCCGTTGCCATGGGCATTGCAGAACAACTTGGCGGTTTGCCTTCGCTAACGGCAGTATTGGTCATTACCACAGGTATTCTGGGTGCCATGATAGGCCCGATCGTGCTTAATTTAATCGGCGTTAAAGACATGGCGGCGAGGGGGCTTGCCATGGGAACTACCAGCCACGGGATTGGAACAGCAAGAGCGCTTCAGGTAAGCGAGGTGGCAGGTGCATTTTCAGGGCTTGCGATGGGGTTGAATGCGCTGGCAACGGCAATTTTACTCCCGCTCATTTGGCAATGGCTTTTTTAAATCGGCAGGCATTGAATAAAGTTTGTTTCCTGATGCAGATTTTCTTGACAGCGCGCGCGTATCAACCTAGAAACCGCTTCAGTTGGCCGATAAACCAAGTAGAACGCGGCCAATATCTCCCATTGATGAATGTCAATGACAAGGCGGGGTAGCTCAGGTGGTTAGAGCAGCGGAATCATAATCCGCGTGTCGGGGGTTCAAGTCCCTCTCCCGCTACCAGATAAATATATTGTTTTTTATATACTTGGGTAAAATTGTTTTTCCTATTTTGATGAGTAAAAGAGCATCGATATATCGTTCAAACTTATCCATCTTTTCTTGCATCACCGTATCCGCCGCCGCCTGGTGTTTGGATGATGATTGACTGGCCACTTTTGACGGCAAGTTGTGTTCGGCCTTCAAGTTCTTTTTCGTTACCTTCTTCACAGCGCATAGCATTGCGGCCTAGTACGCCGTTGCCGCCGTTTTTAATACCAGATGCAGGAACTTTGCGACGCCCACAAAGGAAGGAAACATCCATGGGTTCCAGAAAACGAATTGTACGGTTGAGGCCATTGCCGCCATGCCATTTGCCTTTACCGCCAGAGCCTTTCCTGATTTGGAAAGTTTCCAGCACAACCGGATAACGCATTTCCAGAACTTCAGGGTCAGTTAATCTTGTATTGGTCATATGGGTGTGAACAGCATCTGTGCCGTTAAAGCCATTGCCAGCGCCGGAGCCACCGCAGATTGTTTCGTAATATTGATGAACATCATTGCCGAAATTGAAATTATTCATGGTTCCCTGAGCGCCTGCTAGCGCGCCCAAAGCCTGGAAGAGACAATCGGTTACTGCTTGGCTTACTTCTACATTGCCGGCAACAACTGCAGCCGGGTATTGCGGCGTTAACATGCAGTTCTCTGGCAAAATGATATTGAGCGGACGCATGCACCCTTCATTGAGCGGGATGTCATCATCTACCATGCAGCGGAATGTATAAAGTACGGCTGCTCTCGTGACGGGTTCTGGCGCATTGAAATTATCTGCCTGTTGTGGCGAAGTTCCTCTAAACTCTATGGTTGCTGTTCGCGTATCTTTATCAACCGTTAGCTTGACCTTTATCTTGCAGCCCTGATCGAAAAAGACTTCTGCGTCCCCATCTTTCAGGTTTGCTATAACGCGGCGCACACATTCTTCGGCGTAGTCGCGTACATGGCTCATGTAGGAAAGTACGACTTCCAAACCGAAAGATTGAACCATGGATTTGAGTTCTGCGACGCCTTTCTCATTTGCAGCGATTTGGGCTTTCAAATCGGCGACATTTTGGTCAACGTTTCGACACGGATATTTTCCACCGCCGAGTTTGGCGCGAATTTCGGTGTCGAGAAATTCCCCTTGTTTTACCAAATGGAGATTATCGAGCACCACGCCTTCTTCTTCGATGGAGGTTGCACGCGGAGTCATTGAGCCTGGTGCCATACCACCCACATCAGCATGGTGACCGCGTGAAGCAACAAAGAAGATGGGTTTTTCGCTCTCGTTAAACACAGGGGTCACAACAGTAATATCGGGTAGATGCGTGCCGCCATTGTAAGGTGCGTTGGTGACAAAAACATCACCGCGGTTCATTTTTGGATGAATACGGATGATGCTTTCAACTGATCTGTCCATGGAGCCCAGATGCACTGGCGTATGTGGTGCATTGGCGATCAGTTTGCCGTCTCCATCAAAGACAGCGCAGGAAAAGTCCAGCCGTTCCTTGATGTTGGTTGAGCGCGCAGTTTTTTGAAGGCGCACGCCCATTTGTTCCGCAATCGACATAAATAGATTGTTGAAGACTTCCAGCATTACCGGATCAGCTTCTTCTGAGACCCTGTGCTTTACAGCCTCAGCTTCCTGTCTTGTTAAAATAACATGACTATAAGCATTCACGCTTGCTTGCCAATTTGGCTCTACAATGATTGTGCCGATGTCTTCGATGATGATTGCAGGACCGATAATTGACTGGCCTGGAGCAAGTTCATCACGTTTATAAATATTCGCCTCTTTCCATTCACCGCCGCTGTAGAATTTTGCCGTTTTAAAGGCTGAAGGTTTATCTGAAATTCGCGGGCTCTTTGTTTCGATGTTACCAGCACTCCCGCCAAAGGTTTCAATTTCCATAAGCTCCAACACCAAAGGTGTATTGGGCATGAGGAAGCCGAATTGTTCTTTATGTATGCGCTCGAATGCTGAAATCATTTCATCCAATGTGGAGAGGGGAACATCAAGGCTTGTATCGGTACCTGCATATTTCAGATGTACGCTTGCCTTGGTTGTTGTGGCACTTTCAGTTACGCCCTGGTTGACGAGTTCTTGAACCGTTTCTTTTTGCAAATCTTTCAAGTGCTTATTGACTTCAGCAAGCAGCGTTTCATCCAGTTCTTTTTCGATGCTTTTTTGGCGGGCTGCTTTGATGTTTGCCAGTCCCATCCCATATGCGGAAAGTATGCCCGAGAAGTGGTGGATGATAACCGTTTTCATGCCAAGAATATCTGCAACGGCACAGGCATGTTG
>CALAIO010000014.1 GCA_937923355.1 uncultured Rhizobiaceae group bacterium
AGCCAGATCGCTTTTCATTGGAGAGACATAGGGCGTGTTTTCGCCATAGGCATTGAATGGAGCTTTGAAAAAACTGTCGAAATCACGCTCGATGAGTTCAATCATTTGACGGCCTTTCTCTCAGAAATCAAAATCGCCATACGTTGCACAGCGCGTAATTCTGTTTCTGCTCCAGGTGAAGCAGAGAGGCTTGGCATGTTCAGCGCTACGAGAGAGAGGGGCTTGTTTGAAACTAATATCACATGCGTTGCGTTGAAACGTTCAAATAGCCAATTGAGGTGTTCGATTTCAGCAGATGAGTTTGCCTTGCTCATATCATTCTTGCGTTGAAGTGCATCGTTTTTGAAGACAGCTTTCAGTAGCTTTTTATCAAAATCCTGAAGGTCATTTTCTTCCAAAATAACAGCACCCTCAACCAAGGGATGGTTTTGCAATCCCCGCAAGAAAGTTGCTGATGAACTTATGTCGCCATCCGCCATATGTTTCAAAAGACTGTCGCGTCGTTCATCAAAACGCAGAGCGATGCTGTCGTTATATAATACGGCAACCATGGTGACGGACAGGGTTATGACGCAAATTTGGAAGTAACCTGTCATGTCTGCAGTAACGAGGTATGCAATTGCTATGCCTGCGAAAAGAGAACCTGAAAGCAGTATCAAGAAGGCTCTCAGCATGTCTGAGTTTTTTAAATGAGAACGTTCCAAGCTTATTGTGAGCCAACACATAAATAGAATTGCGATCCCGCTTAGGCGTACCGGAAATTCGAAATCCGGTATGCGGAAATCTGTTATGACAAGTGGTATGATCAAGGGGATGGACAGAGCTATGCGCTCGATAATTCTGTTTTCACTTGAAGATAGACTATCTCTGTCGCGCGTCCAGACCATATAACCTGCGGTGAAAAATCCCCAAAGTTGTGCAGCTAATAGGAGAACCGAACGCCAAGGTTCGGCAAAACTTTCGGGTAAAAATGCAAGCGGAATAAATGTGAGAGCGGTGCCTGCTGCTATCATTTTAACAAGCTTTGAAGCATGACGGCGCAATAGCCCTTCAGTGAGGATAATCATGCCTAAAGGTAATGTTCCTGCCGTTATAAAAGTCAGGACATCAAAGAACCAAATGCCCGTCAGCCAGGTTAGAATTCTGAATAATAATAGCGCCTGAATGATGTATAGGCTGAATAGAAAACGCCTTGAAATAGAATCTCTGCCGCTTCGTTTGATTGAAGAAACAAGTATCATCAACCCAAGCAAGGCTGAGGCGGAAACGATACTGTCTGCAAAGATTAGACGATCCATGAATTATTCACCCATGATCTTGGTGAGGAAACGACGCACGATTGGGCGTAGCATGGCTGCGAGAACTGGGTTCTTGGGTTTTTCAACTTCCGCTTCATAAGGATTAAAAAACCAGCCCTGATAATCTGCGCCATGAGGTTTTTTCAAAATACCGGCAACGGCTTCATAGGTCATTAACATGCCGGTTGAAATCACCATGGGTGCAAAAGACATGCGGCTTCTTTTACCTGCGGCCACTTCGCCTGCAAGATCAAGATCAATGTATTTTCGCGATGAAGAATGCAAGACAACATGTTCTGCTTCGCGCAAGAAGGCTTTTGATCTTTGATCTTCAGTTAGTGCATCCCACTCAGTGCCTAGCGTTGGGTATTCCATGCGCTCTTCCGGTATGGGGTCGCCTGCCTTGGTGACATAAATCGAGGGCAGGGGAGAGGCATAGGCGTCGATGACCGTTTTGCCTTTGGCTTTTGCAGTTCTGTATAAAAGCAATGAAGCACCAAGGTCGTCTGTGCCGTTCACAACGATGTCAGATTTTTCGATAATTTCTTCAACGTGGTCTGTCCAATCTGCGTGATGAACCGTGATGTTCATTTCAGGATTGATGGTCAGACAGATTTCTTTTGTTGCATCTGATTTGTGTTTGTCGACAGTATCCATGAAGGCGAAAAGTTGACGGTTCATGTTTGAAATTTCAAAGCCATCAAGGTCTGCCAAAATGAGGTTGCCTACGCCTGCACGAGCAAGACCCATTACGCAAGCTCCACCCATGCCGCCATTGCCACAGATGAAGACCGTAGCGTTTTTTAGTGCTTCTTGTTCTTCGTGTGTGACGAAGCCAATGTTACGATTGGTGAACTCATTGTAGTCGAATTTTTCAGTCATGTTTATGAGGCCTTAAACTGTTCCATTCGCGTTTGCTGTCGCTCCAGTAAAGAACTGGCAATGCAAGACGATTTAATAAAATCCATAAGCCTGCAACGGTGAGCCCTAAAAGAGAGCCGCGCGGCACGTCATTGGTCAGGAAGCGCTTGGTTGCATTGAGGTCTATTTTACCAAGCTGGATAACGTCATCGCCACGTTTGTAATCGAGTTCTTCTTCGCAAAAGTCGTTGTAATGGTCTTGGCGATGTTTGGTTGCTTCTTCAAAGGTTTTCTTGAGATTGTCTGATCCGCCTGTATAAGCGTTTTTGATGATGAAGCGTTCTTCATCAAACTCTGCATCTTCGCCGACACCAAACACATGGCGATGTTCTGCCATGATTTGTCTGGCAATGAGCAGATGCGTTAAGGTTCTGCGATTGTTGCTTTGCGGTTTTGGGTAGGTCTCGGAAAAAGTGTCGCCTACCATCCCGACAACAGCAGGGACTTGTGTCACATTGGAAACCCAGATTGGGCGCAATTGGTTTCTTAAAAACAGGAAGACGCAGGTGAGGCCATATAGAACCCATGACAAGCCTTTGCTTCGAGCATCTGGATCAATCATCACCAGCCCTAGGTGCAACACATTGATCGGCTTTTCACCCAATTCGAAGTCAATTAATGCAAGTGCGTTAAAGGCTATTGGTTTGTTGGTTTCTTTTTCGTAGACAAGTGTGATGATGGAACGGTTTAACGCATCGCTGTTTTTGGAGAATACACCATAGTCCAGCATGTCTTTTGACAAGGTAGTTGTAGCAACTGTGGTCAGGTCTTCACGGAGATCACTTAATTCCTGTGCACTCATCCAAAGGCCAGGGCGTTCCAGCAATCTGGTCTCGACATCATGCGAAGTGTTTAGCTTGATGTCGATGTGGCTTTGCGTCATCAACTTATACCAGTTGCCGATCATAACCCCGCCTTTGTTCCCTCAAATCACCCGTTATGCGTTCATCATAACACAGACTTAAAAAACTTTTTAATTTGAAAGTGCTTTTATCTTTCTGCGATTTTCTTCAAGTTGCTGGATTGAAGCACGTACTGCTGCACGGTTTGCGCCAACGCGAACTCTTTCGAGTTTTGTTTGAAGTCTGGCGCGTAATATTTCAGGACGATCCTCTGCACCCAAGCGATTGATTGTATCGTTTGCGGTTGACATTGCTTGTGTTAATTCTTTGTCAGACTTTCTCAAATCTGTGACCATTCTGGAAATGGCACGATCAGAGAAGCCACTTTTCCAAATCGCACCCGTGTTTTCTTCAAACAGTGCATCAAGGCGGGCGCCTGCTGCTTCTTCTTCCACGCGTTGGCGACTTGGTGACAAGGCACCTAAACGAACGCCTACGCTAACGCTAGCAAAAGCACCATCTGTGTCGTTACGTTGAAGGTCCGTGTTGAATTGCTCGTTGTAACGATAGCCAGTGTTTACGCTTAATTCCAGAGCATCATTGGTTCTGATTTCACGTTCAATATTTTGAAGGTCGTTCGTTGCTTCAACCAATGCGCCATGGCGGCTGCGAATTTGGTTGATGTCTAGTGCAGGAAGGCCACGACGCTGATCTGCTTCTGCTTGTGCTGTCTGCATCTCTGCTTTTAGTTCGTCAACGCGCAGGCTTACCAGATTTGTATCTTGAACGGTAAGTGAACCTTGGCGCATTAATTCATTAGCACGATTTTTAATGCTATTTAAGAAACCCAGATTGTTTCTGATATAACTTGCTTTTGCATTTGCGCGTGCAAAACGGTTTGCTTCTACGCCAAGCCCAAGCGTAGCTTCAATTTTTTTAGATGCTTCATGTAGGCGGCAACGTGCATCACCTGATGCTCTGATTAGATCGGCCTTATGGAAATCAAGAAGGTTCATGCCTAGGTTTACTGATCCTGAACCTTCATCATCTGAAGAGGCAGAAAGAGTAGGGGAGCCAACAATAAAAGCTTCCGCATCTGCTGATTTGCGCAAGTAACGACACGCAGCACTGTTATCGTCAATGTTCACCCGTGAAAGATTTTTGGGTGTGATATCAAATTTTTGTACTGACTTTACAGCTGGCGTACGTGCCGTCAGTCTTACTTTGGTATCAACATCTGGGTCAATTTTGTTGACATGTGTCTCATGTGTATCACGAATGACATCTTCAATAGTCGCCTCGTCACGTTTGTGCTTTGGATGCTTTTTAAGTTTTTCAAAGAAAGAACGATTATCTTCTTGGAAGAACTCTTTGTTTTCATAGGTCGTGAGTGAGCACCCGCTTAATACAAGCGTTGCTGTAATAGCAAGTGCGATTGATTTCACTTTTCTAGAAGAATAATGGAGGACGTCCGACATGGATAATCTCTTTCTGTGCTGCTGATTTTTCAGTCAGGTTCGCTTCTACGAACTGGCCACGGATTGGTTTGCCAAAGAATGGATGTGTGGTGACGATTTCACCGCCGATTGGGTTCCCTGCAGTTCCCACTTCGCTGCACCATATGATTGCGATGGCACAGGTATAAAGACGCTCACCTTTTTCGTAGGCGTCAAGATTGTCATAAGGAACGAAAAGAACGTTGACCGGCTCTTTTAGAGCTCTGATCATTGGTGTTTTTTCTAGTTCCGTGATGGAGTTTTCAAGAACGCTCAATGAATTATCGAGTGTTTTTTTGGTTGCTTCGAATTCTTCAATATCGGCTTTGCCTGCTGCGCGAGTTTGCTGAACTTCGATAACCTGATTGGCAATCGGTACAAACTCTGCCTTGCCGCCATACAAGCCAATTTTTTCTTTGTCCGTTGTCAATTGGCTTTTAAGCTGCGCCAAATAAGCAATCG
>CALAIO010000015.1 GCA_937923355.1 uncultured Rhizobiaceae group bacterium
TTCATAATATCATCAAAGGTCTGCCCTTCGCACTCATGTCCTTCGGGCACGATTACTTCGTAAACATCGGCCTCAAGTTCATACATTCGTTTTAAATAATTTTTTAGCGTCTGGCTTTTTGCACCTGCATTGCTCTCTTTAGCTTTGGGCAAAACCCACCTGCCAAATAAAACAAAATACAAAATACCGGTTGTGATCAGCGCAAGTCCAATCGGTGTGACAGAAAACAAATCAAACGTTTGCATCTGCATATCAGCTGGCAAATCACGATTTGAAGTCACAATCAAATCGTTAAGTAGAATAAGGGGCGAAGACCCCACCATGGTAAGTGTCCCACCCATAATGGCACAAAACCCCATGGGCATTAGCAAACGGCTTAGAGGCAATTCTGTTCGAAGTGAAATTCTACTAACCACAGGCAAGAACAAGGCTGCGGCGCCCACGTTTTGCATGAAGGAAGAAATGACACCAACCGTACCCGATATAATAGCAATAATACGCTGTTCGGTATTGCCACCATATTTAAGAATGATAGCAGCAACACGGCTCATGACACCTGTCTTGTCCAGCCCTGCCCCAATAATCATAACAGCAATGATTGAGATCACAGCATTGGATGCAAAGCCATCAAAAATCTGATTGATGTCGGCAAGATTTTCAAGTCCGGGAACAAAAGTCAAAAGCCCAAGAAGGACCATTATGAGGATCGCCGCCAAATCGACGCGCAGAACCTCAGATACAAATAAAAATACGGTAAAACCAAGTAAACATAAAACTACGGTCATTTCCGTAGTCAACGTTACAATTTCCATTTGCTCCCCCTTCCAAATTAGCCCTGTCTTACGGCAAGACCACTACCAAATTCAAGGGTATGGATTACGTGGCGCTACCGAAGGGGGAATCTGGATTCAACCTGCATAATTTCTCGAACAACCATTAACATAATTGAGTGAAAAAATGCTTGATTTTTTCACGAGAGTGATATTCGATGAAATTTGTTAAAATTCTGGAATCGATTAATGGCATCTGTTGCTGAAAATTTAGATCATGCAAATGCAAATATTTCGTCAGTCGGGACGGATATTCGTGCACTTCGCAAAAGTCGCTCCATTACACTTGTGGATTTTGCAAATGCACTTGATCGTTCCGTAGGGTTTGTAAGTCAGATTGAGCGCGGCATTTCAGAACCATCCATTCAGGATTTGCGCAATATCGCAGCCATGTTTGATGTGCCAGTCAGTTTCTTCTTTGGCGAAAACTCTGGCAACCCGGACGAGGCGCGTTACATTGTTCGTGGCTCAGAACGCCGCAAACTGGGCAATCCAGAAGAAGGCTTGGTTGAAGAACTTCTGTCACCTGACTTGGGCGGCTCTTTCGAAATGATCCGTTCTGAATTTGCCCCTGGTGCAATTTTACAAGACGCACAACAACGTGACACAGAAGAGTCTGGCATTGTAATTTCTGGAACCTTCGAGATTGAAATTTCTGGCACCTGGCACAAACTGCATGAAGGTGACTCATTCCGCTTTGCTGGCGAACCTTATCGCTGGCGTAATACAACAAATAAACCTGCAATTCTAATTTGGACGGTTTCCCCGCCAGTATATTAAAATTGCCTACTGATATTCATTGGAGAAAATAAACATGGCTGAAATACCATCAACCGCAAGAGTGGTTATCATCGGAGGGGGCGTCGTCGGCGTTTCTGGTCTATATCACCTGGGCAAAGCAGGTTGGACAGATTGTGTCCTGCTTGAAAAAAATGAACTGACAGCAGGTTCAACCTGGCACGCTGCGGGTAACTGTCCTAACTTCTCAGGTTCATGGGCAATCATGAACATGCAACGTTACGGCCTTGAACTTTATCGCGGTCTTGCAGACGAAGTTGATTACCCAATGAACTACGCGGTTACTGGTTCAATTCGCTTGGCGCACTCAAAAGAGCGCATGCAAGAATTTGAGCGCGTTGCAGGCATGGCGCGTTATCAGGGTCTTGAAATTGATATCTGTACAAATGAAGACTTGCAAAAACTAAACCCGTTTATGGAGACACATGAGCTTGAAGGCGGTATGTGGGATCCACTTGATGGCGATATTGATCCGGCACAGCTAACACAGGCGCTTGCAAAAGGCGCACGTGAAATGGGACAAAAGATAGTCCGCATGTGCCCTGCAACAGGCGTCACAAAAGATGGCGATGAATGGATTGTTCACACAGACAAAGGCGACATTCGGTGTGAATACGTTGTAAACGCAGCAGGTTATTATGCTCAGCGCGTTGGTGAATGGTTCAAGCCTTATGGTGGCCGCACGGTTCCACAAGTAACCATGTCTCACCAGTATTTCTTAACAGAAGAAATTCCTGAGCTTGAAGCCTGGACAAAGGAACAAGGTCACAAAATGCCGATGATACGCGATGTGGATACATCATATTATCTTCGTCAGGACAAAAACGGCCTTAACCTTGGCCCATATGAGCGCAATTGTAAGGCTCACTGGGTAACGCCAGAAGATCCAATGCCGGATGATTTCTCGTTCCAGCTTTACCCGGATGATCTTGATCGCCTTGAGTGGTACATTGAAGATGCGATGGCACGTGTTCCAATCCTTGGTTCTCAAGGTGTTGGTCGCGTTATCAACGGCCCAATCCCTTATGCACCAGATGGTCTACCGCTTATTGGTCCAATGCCAGGTGTTAAAAACGCATTTGAAGCACATTCATTTACATTCGGCATCGCACAAGGTGGTGGCGCAGGTAAAGTATTGGCTGAATGGATTACTGAAGGTGAAACAGAGTGGGATATGTGGGCAACAGACCCACGTCGTTACACTGCATATGCAGATCACGATTATACATATCAAAAAGCTATGGAAACCTATGGTCATGAATATGCAATGCACTTCCCGCACCACGAATGGCCAGCAGGTCGTGACAAGAAACACTCACCTGTACATGAAACTGTTGTTAAAAACGGCGGCCAAATGGGCGCATACAATGGTTGGGAACGTGCGAACTGGTTTGCAAAAGATGGCGATGATACGTCAGAAGAATCGACTCAAACATGGAACCGTAATGGCCCATGGGAAAAACGTGTAAAAGAAGAAGCAGAAGCAGTTCGCGACGGATGTGGCGTACTTGATCTTCCAGGCTTCTCACGCTTCTCATTAAGCGGTGAAGGCTGTGCTGAGTGGCTACGCGGAACAATTGCAGGTGCACTCCCTAAAATTGGTCGCATGAACCTTGCATACTTCCCGGACAATCGTGGTCGCATCCTAACAGAGATGTCTCTAATTCGTCATGATGAAGATAAATTCACTTTGATTACAGCAGCATCAGCACAGTGGCACGACTTCGAAGTACTTCGTGACAGAATGCCTGCTGACAGCAACTTCAAGCTGACAGATCACACAGATGAATTCTCAACATTCATCGTAACCGGTCCAAAGTCTCGTGAACTACTGGAAAAAATCTCCGATGAAGTAGATTTCACATCAGGTTGGCTATCACATCAAATTGGTACTGTAGCGGATCATCGCGTCATGCTTGCTCGTGTTTCATTTGCTGGTGAACTGGGTTGGGAAATCCATGGTGCAAATGCTGACATGCCTAAAATTTACGGAGCGCTCCTTGCAGAAGGCGCAACCCCATTTGGCATGTACGCTCTAAACTCACTGCGTCTGGAAAAAGGCTACCGCGCATGGAAAGGCGATCTTTCAACGGATTACACCCTTCTTGAAGGTGGCATGGAGCGCTTCATCAAGTTTGATAAGCCTCAAGACTTCCCGGGTAAAGTTGCACTTAACAACGAACGTCAACAAGGCCGCAAAAAAGGCTTCGTTACGCTTACAGTGGACGCAGGCGATGCAGATGCACCTTACATGTCTACAATCTGGCACAATAACGAAGTTGTTGGCGAAACAACGTCTGGTGGCTGGGGTTACCGTGTAAACAAGTCCATCGCATTGGGCATGTTGCGCGCTGACTTGCTGGAACCAGGCACAGAAGTGG
>CALAIO010000016.1 GCA_937923355.1 uncultured Rhizobiaceae group bacterium
AAAGAGATCATTCGCAAGGCAGCCTTCGTGCCAAAGAAACGTATCCCGACCAGACCCTCACTAGGCGCGAAAAAACGCAGACTTGAAAGTAAAGCCAAGCGCGGCTCTGTAAAAAAGACGCGCAGTGGCAAGATTGATTTGGATTAGGCCGACTTTTTAAGCCACCATGGCAGAATTACTTTGGTGCGCTTTTAGCACTTCTTCTGCCACCAATTCAGCTGTTGCTGCTGAAAGTGTCCAGCCTAAATGCCCGTGTCCTGTATTGTAGAAAACGCGAGACTTCTTACCAGTACCTACTTTGGGTAGCATGTTTGGCATCATGGGGCGAAGGCCGGCCCACGGCGTTACAAATTCCGTTGAGACTTCCGGGAAAAGTTTTTCGCACCATTTGGTAAGTGGTTTGATACGGTCATCACGAATGTCCAGATTGTAGCCGTTAAATTCAGCAGTCCCCGCAATACGAAAACGATCTTTACCCAAACGGCTTGTAACAATCTTTGCTTTATCATCCAGAAGGCTCACCCAAGGCGCACCGTTCTGGCTTTTCACACTGTTTAAGTGAACGGTAATGGAATAGCCTTTGACCGGATAAATGTTTACGCGGTCACCCATTTGCGCGGCCAGATCACGGCTTCTAACACCTGCACAAATAACAATGCCATCATATTCATTTTGAATACGAATGCCGTCATCATCACGCCAGTGAATTTGAACACCGTCATTTGAGTGCTTGAGCGTTTCTACTTCGCAGCCATAATGAAATTCTACACCGCGTCTTTTACAGGCTTCAGACAAGCCTTTCGCATAGGCGTGAATATCGCCGGTAAAATCACTAACCGTATAAAGGCCACCAATAAAGTTGCGCGTTAGCGCTGGTTCAAGTTTTCTGATTTCTTCAACACTGACTTCACGGCGATCAAGTCCACCTGCGCCTAGCAGATCATTGACTTTACGGGCATGGGCAAATTCTTTTTCATCATCATAAACATGTAAGATGCCTCTATCTTCACAATGAAAATCAAAGCCTTCTTTCTCTGCATGTCCTTTTAAGTGTTCGCGGGCAGCAATCGCGAGTTCAACGGTTTTGATGGTGTTATCCTTATAGCCTGGAATATTTGCCATGAATTCCGTCATCCATGAAAACTTGTGCCAGCTTGGCTTAGGGTTCACAAGCAAGGGCGCACCCGGTTCAAACATCCATTTGATACCTTTTAAAACAGTTGCCCAGCGGTTCCAGACTTCTGCATTGGAAGCTGACAATTGTCCGCCATTTGCAAAAGAAGTTTCCATGGCCGCATAGCGGTTACGGTCAAATACCGTAACCTCAAAGCCTCGTTCCAATAGTGAATAAGCAGTGGTGATGCCTGTAATACCAGCACCGATGACAGCAATTTTACGCATGAGTTTGTTCCTTTTGACAGTGTGCGTTATCCTGCGCAATGCAGGGACGTTTCCCATCTGTCTTGGAACCTGAGAGCTTGTGACAGAATTAAGCCTGCCATTTCTCCTTCGGTGGATGAATTTCTTCATCACTCTCCAGATTGTCCTGGGGCAAACAAGCCCGAATGATGCAGTTCTTTTGCCTGAGAGTTTCCGGGTGTTGCTCCTTCGGCGCTGAACTCGAAGCTCAGTCTCTCCTGCACATCTTTAAGACAAGGATTTCATGCCAGAATTTAAGCAAAACTTCAAGCCTCAGCAGAACACTTGCAAACACATCCATTTGAGCGTATATAGAACTCAAATTCTCCGTATCATTCGCGAGAGTGGGCGCTACCCAGCACCCGCTCTTTTTTAATGTCTAAACGGAAGTAACGAAAAGTCAGGAAATATCGCAGTTCATGTCTGATGCGCGTATCATAGTAGAATCCGGTGTTGATGCAAAAGTTGCCAACATCATAGAGCCAGAGATTGAAGATCTGGGCTATAGACTTGTGCGTGTTAAATTATCAAACATCAACGGTGCAACGCTACAGATTATGGCGGAACGCCCAGATGGCACGATGAACGTCGCAGGTTGCGAAGAAGTATCTCGCGCCATATCACCAATACTCGATATTGAAGACCCGATTAGCCAGGCGTATCATCTGGAAATATCTTCACCGGGCATCGATCGTCCGCTGGTGCGTCTATCTGATTTTGTGACATGGGCAGGTCATACTGCAAAACTTGAAACACACCAGATAATCAACGGCCGTAAGCGCTATAAGGGTATGATCATATCTGTTTCAGGCAATGATATTACCTTCCGTCGTGAAGCGCCAAATGAAGGTGAAGAGCCAGAGTTTGTCTTACCGATTACCGAGATTAAAGACGCAAAATTGGTCATGACGGATGACTTGATTACAGAAGCCCTGAAGCGCGACAAGGCGTTAAGGGAAGCAAACGGAATTGAAGATGGAGATGAAACTCCATCTGCAGAAAACTAGAAAACGAAATTGCATGGATTTTTAAAAACTCATGCAGCACTTAATATCAGTCTGCAAGATGCAGATGGTCAAAGGAGAGTGTCATGGCAGTCAGTGCTAACAGGTTGGAATTGTTGCAAATCGCAGATGCGGTTGCGCGTGAAAAAGCGATTGATAAGGAAATCGTTATTAACGCGATGGCAAATGCTATCGAGAAAGCAGCAAAGTCACGTTATGGTCAGGAAACCAATGTTCACGTGAACGTGGATACCAAAACCGGTGACATTAACCTGAAACGCCTGTTGGAAGTTGTTGAGGTTGTAGAAGACCATACAACTCAAATTTCGCTAGAGCTTGCCCGTGATACAGAAGCGTCAATTGAAATTGGTGATTATGTGTCCGAGCCGCTTCCGCCAATGGACTTTGGCCGTATTGCTGCGCAATCTGCAAAGCAGGTTATTGTGCAACAAGTACGTGATGCGGAGCGTGATCGTCAGTTTGAAGAATATAAAGACCGCGTTGGCGAAATCATCAACGGTACTGTTAAGCGTGTTGAATACGGCAATGTTATTGTTGACCTTGGTAAAGGCGAAGCCATCATTCGTCGTGATGAAACCATTCCGCGCGAGAATTTCCGCTATGGCGACCGTGTTCGCGCCTATCTTTATGATGTGCGCCGCGAACAGCGTGGCCCTCAGATTTTCTTGTCACGCACACACCCGCAGTTCATGTCCAAGCTCTTCACAATGGAAGTGCCTGAGATTTATGACGGTGTGATTGAACTTAAATCAGTTGCACGTGATCCGGGCTCACGTGCCAAGATTGCGGTTATTTCAAACGATTCAGCGATTGACCCGGTTGGTGCCTGTGTGGGTATGCGCGGGTCACGCGTTCAGGCTGTTGTTGGCGAGCTTCAAGGCGAGAAAATTGATATCATTCCTTGGTCACCAGAGCCAGCAAGTTTCATTGTGAACGCATTGCAGCCGGCAGAAGTTGCCAAGGTTGTTTTGGATGAAGATGCCGAGCGCATTGAAGTTGTTGTGCCGGATGATCAGCTTTCACTTGCCATTGGTCGTCGCGGTCAAAACGTGCGTCTTGCTTCTCAGCTGACCGGTTGGGACATTGATATTATGACTGAAGAAGACGAAAGCACACGTCGCCAGTCAGAATTTGAAGCAAGTGCAAAAGCATTTACGGAAGCGCTTAACGTCGATGAAATGGTTGCGCAATTGCTTGCATCAGAAGGCTTCTCTTCACTCGAAGAAGTTGCTTACGTTGATATGCTCGAAATCGCTTCGATTGAAGGCTTTGATGACGAAACCGCAGAAGAGCTACAAGCGCGCGCAAAAGAGTTTATCGAGAAACAGGAAAATGCACTTGATGATGAGCGTAAAGCGCTTGGCGTTGCAGACGAGCTGCTTGAGATTGATGGTTTGACAATGCCAATGCTTGTAACGCTTGGCAAAGATGACATTAAAACCATGGAAGACTTTGCAGGTTGTGCTGCGGATGATCTCATCGGCTGGACAGAGCGTAAAGACGGCGAAACAACCCGTTTCCCAGGTACACTTGATGAATATAAAATCTCTCGCGTTGATGCAGATGCCATGGTCATGCAGGCACGTGTTAAAGCGGGCTGGATAACAGAAGAAGAACTGGCTGCTGCCAACGCTGAGCCAGAGCCTGAAGTTGAAGAAGTAGTCGAAGAGGAAACAAAGAAAACAGGACGTATTTTCTAATCGGGAAATAGGTTTTGGTGCAAGACATGAACCCGCGTACCTGCATCGTAACAAGGCAAGAGAAATCTCCTGATGAGATGATCCGGTTTGTTATCGGTCCTGAGTGTCAGGTTTTTCCGGACTTGCAGCGCAAACTCCCCGGCAGGGGCGTTTGGGTAAGTGCAAAACGGGAGCTATTGGAACAAGCTGTTTCAAAAAAGCTTTTTGCACGAGGGTTCAAAGACAAGGTCAATGCAGATGATACGCTGCCCCAGCTTGTTGAAGATATCATGCGCCAAACGTCTCTGCAGGCCTTGGCAATGACCAAAAAGGCAGGGCTTGTTGCAACAGGTCAGGCGAAAGCCGAGGCTATGATAAGAGAGGCTGCCGCATTAGCCTTGCTACAGGCAAGCGATGCAGGTACTGACGGAGTAAAGAAGCTGGCTGCAGCTCTAAAGGCGCAGAAAGTTTATGAGAATAATGAAACGCTATTGATTGATGAATTTACCAGCGAAGAACTGGATAAAACATTAAATGGCACAAACACTATGTATGTTGCATTGCTTAAGGGCGGTGCGTCGCAAAAATTGGTAGAAATGATAAGTCGATTGATGAATTATAAAGCGTCAGCTAGTTAAAATGCATCGATTAAAACAAAATACTGGATTTTATATGATATAAAGTCCAAAAAGCCCAAACAGGCTACTGATAAGGTAAAGTATGAGCGAGAACGACGGCGAAAGCCCAAAAGAGAAAAAAACACTAACATTGCGCGGTAGCGGTATCTCGCAGGGAACGGTGCGTCAGAATTTCTCTCACGGACGTACGAAATCTGTTGTGGTTGAAACGCGCAAGCGTAGAATTACCAAGCCGGGTGATGCACCTGCTGCGAGTGAAGCTGCGCCTAAGGAAACAAAACCTGCCGCACCTGCGCCAGCAACACCAGCCCCTAAGCCTGCTGTTGAAATGCCCGCTTCCAATCTTTCCAAAAATGAGCTGGAAGCAAGAACCCGTGCATTGGAAGAAGCTAAGGCGCGTGAGTCTGTAGATCGCGAAAAAGCGCAAGCAGACGAAAAACGCCGCGCAGAAGAAGATGCAAAACGCGCTGAAACAAAGGCTGAAGAAGCAAAGCGAAAAGCTGAAGAAGAAGAGCGCCTTGCAGCAGAGCGCGCTGAAGCTGAACGCATTGCAGCAGCGGATGCTTCTGCCATGGCTGCAAAAGCAGAAGAAGGCGCCCTTTCAAAACCAGCGACCAGAGACGAGCCAAAGCAAAAAGAGCTTAAGCCTTTTGAGCGCAAGAAGCCTGAAGAACCAGCCAAGCCCTCCAGAACAAAGGGTGGCGATGACCGTCGCAAGACCAAGCTAACGCTTACTAATGCTCTGGATGAAGACAGCGGCAAGCGTGGTCCTTCTCTGGCTGCCCTTAAACGTCGTCAGGAAAAAGCAAAACGCGCAGCCCAACAAAACACTGGCCCACGTGAAAAAGTTTCACGTGAAGTGCAATTGCCTGAAACCATTACCATTCAGGAACTTGCAAGCCGTATGTCTGAGCGTTCTGTGGATGTGATCAAATATTTGATGCAACAGGGTCAAATGATGAAGCCTGGCGACATCATCGATGCTGATACGGCAGAACTGATTACCGAAGAATTTGGCCATACTGTAAAACGCGTTTCTGACAGTGATATTGAAGATGGTATCTTTGATGCGCCGGATGATGCGGCTGATCTTGAATCACGTCCTCCAGTTGTGACCATCATGGGTCACGTTGACCATGGTAAAACATCCC
>CALAIO010000017.1 GCA_937923355.1 uncultured Rhizobiaceae group bacterium
AAACGCATTGAGGATGAGTTGAACTTGAGTGTTTCCGTCGGGCTTTCTTACTGCAAGTTTCTCGCCAAGGTCGCTTCCGATATGAATAAGCCTCGTGGTTTTTCAGTTGTGGGCGAAGCGGAAGCCGTATCTTTCCTGCGCAAACAGTCTGTCTCTATTGTCTGGGGCGTGGGAAAAGTAACGCAAAAGATGCTTGCCAAAGACGGCATTACAGAACTCTCAACCGTGCAGGACATTGATGAAATAGAGCTTATCCGAAGGTATGGGTCTATGGGGCAACATTTGGCACGGCTCGCGCGTGGTGAAGACAGCCGCAGCATCAAACCCGGCAGCGGGTCAAAATCTGTCAGCAAGGAAACCACATTTAACGATGACAAATCGACTTCCGAACAATTATTGCCCGTCTTGCGCAAACTCTCTGAAGGTGTTTCCAAGCAACTGAAAAAGAAGCATATTGCAGGGCAAACGATTGTGCTGAAATTGAAAACGGCGGACTTTAAAACCAGAACCCGCTCAAGACAAATCCCCGACCCAACGCAGTTGGAAGACCGTATCTTTCGCACTGGCTCTGATTTACTCTTGCCAGAGCTGGATGGCACGAAATTCAGACTGCTGGGCATTGGCGTTTCCACGCTTGTCTCCGATGAACAAGCCGACCCGGGTGACATGCTCGACCCAAGAGCCAACCGCCGCGCGGATGCAGAGCGTGCAATCGATCATGTGCGTGAGAAATTCGGTTTGGACGCGGTTAAATTCGGCATTAACTTCAAAGGTGAGAAACATGAAACCAAGTAATGTTCTGGAGTTTTGGGAAAGCATCGGCAGCAAAGGCTGGTGGATGAAAAACGCCAAGGTAGACACGCAAATTCATGAGAAATTTGGCAATCTGCACAAGCAAGCTTGCGCGGGTGAACTCGATGATTGGGCAGACACGCCCAACGGTGCTTTGGCGCTGATCATTGTGCTTGATCAATTTTCCAGAAATATGTTTCGCGGTA
Organism: uncultured Rhizobiaceae group bacterium; assembly: GCA_937923355.1. The sequence continues at coordinate 999 of CALAIO010000017.1, forward strand.
GCCCAAAAAGCTTTGCACAAGATCCCAAGGCACTCAAAATTGCGAAAGATGCGATTGAAAAGGGATTTGACAAACAGGCTACCCAAACGCTGCGCCTATTCTTCTATCTCCCCTTTGAGCATTCGGAGAAACTTGAAGATCAGGAACAATCCCTAAAACTTTTGGAGACCTTCAACGATTCCCCAGACTTCATGAAAGCGGTTATAGAACACCACGACATCATAAACCGCTTCGGCCGCTTCCCACATCGCAACAAAGTGTTGGGACGGGAAACAACATCAGAAGAGCAGGCTTATCTGGATGGGGGTGGGTTTAAAGGGTGAGGTTTTAAACCAGATAGAGATTAGTTCTTATATGCCTTACTGTAATTTAGTATTAAATTACACAAGACTATAATTATTAATTTCTACTTCATTTGGCGCACGTTTCTTTCTTGCCGTAATAAAAATGAGATTTCCAAGACGCAAGTTTTCAATTTCGAAACCAGCAGAATATACCATCGAGCATAACGTTCTTGCAGGAAAGTAACTGAAATGACCTTGACCAAATAATTGGTAAGCTTCACCTTTAAGTATGTGATCCGGACAATCTAAATACAGTGTCTTGAGATATAATATACCGTCGTCTTTTAAAATTTCATTGCACGTAATCAGGTCTAAATATGGTTCGTATGAATGTTCGAGATAATCGAAATTTATAACAATATCGAATTTATCTTTGGGTAATTTCAAATCGTTTGTGAAACCATGATATGTTTCAAAACCCAAATCCTTTAATCTTTCCATAGCGTTTTTGTTAATATCATTGCCAGCAGCTTCTAGACCAAGATTTTTTGCTGCCTCCATGATCGTACCTGCGCCACACCCCATATCATAAAGTGTTTTAGCCTCAGGTATAAAACTTACCGCGTGCTCGACAGCCTTTTCATGCACACGCATAACGTTTGGTCGTGCAATCTTCCTTTCAACAGCCTTAGCTGCGCTTTCACTGCCCTCGAGATAGCTCTTATACAGATTTATACGTTCAGGACGCGGATTTGCCACTGCTAAATCGCATGTGGTGCATTTATACATAGTAAGTGGCTGATCCTTGAACCAACTGGCTTTATTGCTAGTTAGATAATGTTTATATTCAGTTCCACCGCAATAATCACAGTTTGTAACATCTTCCCAGAAATTATCAGACATTGCAATTCTCCTCTTAACTATGATTTTACTCTTTAAATTAATCTAATCTAATCAATTGCTTAATTATATTCATCAAGCTCAGTACTTGGAATAACTTTATGGTATGCAAGAATATTAGCAAGAGCTTTCCTGACTTCAGCTGATTTATATGTTTCTATTGGAAATGGTGCAATTTGACCATATTTATTTTTTCCACTCACAGCATTTTTCACCATCTCTAACCAGTTTTTCTCAAATTGAGCATTGGTAAAATTATTCTTGGCAAAGCTTTTTGCATTTGAACCCATTTTTACGCGTTTGCTTTCATTGTTACAAAGTGTTTGTATTTCTTTAGCCATAAGGTCTTCGTTGAAATCTGCAACGAGTGTTCCTCTTTCCCCTGGCTTAATAAGATGATTAGTCCCAGGACAGTCTTGATAACCAATAGCTGGAACACCGTAGCTGAAAGCCTCAACAACAACATTGGGCAAACCTTCCTCAAAAGAAGGAATTAAAAGCAAATTTGCATCCGCATACATTTCGTTTGGGTCAGTTGATATACCATGATCGAAAATACAATCGCCACCTGGTTGTTCGCGCAGACTTAAAAACTCATCCTCAAAAGAATTCTTCCCATAAAAATGAAGGCTCCAACCATCCTTGTGAACACCAGACTTTAGAAACGACCTTGCTCCTGAAATCCCATTTTTATTACTCGTTTTCAAAGCTCCAATGGCAACAATCTTTTTTGGCCGCTTAGCCAATGGTTTTTGCCTACCCTTGGGTTGTTCAAGACTATTATAAAAAGCATAAGTAAATGGTTTTATCTCATCTAAAACACTATCTTCATAATCAGGAACCGTAAGCCTTACTGCGCTTGCACTTGAGAGTATAGATTGACGTAACCAGAAGGCTTCTCTTGCATTACTAATTTTATCTTGTTGGTTGGCAACCATCAAGCCTAACATTCGATGTGGATTGCTACATTCCTGGATTACATAAGGACAATCTAAAACTGCTGCTTTTTGGACTATATCGCCATACAAGCCTGACATCGCAAAGCCTATTAGCAGATCGAACTTTCCTCGTAATTTTATCCAGTCGTACTCATTTCTTCTAACAATCTCAATAACAGTTACTTTTTTATCAAGCTGGTAAGTCTCTGAATTTGAAACTGCAGGTGCGCAAGCAATGCTTGTTGAAATTTTATTGCGACTGAGAAGGCTGGCAACCTTACCAGCTACTTTTTCTGCGCCACCACGACCATTTAAAAATGCCGGTATGAATAAAAGTACTTTCATTTTTTTACACCAAAAAACAATTCATCCAATGTTTGTGTTGATTGCTCTCTGACTAGTACTTGCAATTTATCAGACGCATTCTCTAACCGTGTTATTTTAGCATATTGATTATGATTTACGGCTTTTAATTTATTAAACTGTCGATCGAGCGAACTTAGTTTTTGATTGAGCTCAGCTATTGATTGTTTTTGATTTTCGATGAGTTCAATTTTTGCTTCTTCCGATAGTCTCGATACTTTAAACTGGTCTATTTCTTCACGTAATTTTGCTTTGTGCCCAGAGAGTCGTTTCCTGATTTTTACATAAGAAGCAAGATTTTTGAATTTTTTAAAATTTAGCAACAATTCCCTACCCACTGTAGCTTTACGCAATGAAATAAATAACTAAGTCATGCAGCTTTTATTAGAACTGTACACTTACGTAACGTAAAAAGTAACTCACATAATTTAGCTAATCAATATGTTTTTCAAACGAGGTTATTTCTAACATAAAATTATAAGTACCACCTCAAAAACTTTGATAGAAACAGTTTCATTTTTTTATGCCAAGAAACATCTCATCCAATGTTTGTGTCGATTGCTCTCTGACCAATTTTTGTAATTTATCAGATAAATTCTTTAACCTCGAAATTCTTGCATATTGATTTGAATTTACGCTTTTAAGTTTTTGAAATTTCTGCTCAAGTGAAAATATTTTTTCCTCAGCTCGTAAGGCTCTTTTTTCCATTTGAGCAAGATGATAATGACTAACTTTTGTGTCTTTAAGATCGCTGTTAGCCTCTATATTTTTACTCTTAGTCTTTATACGTTGACTATTAGGATTGAATTTAAATGTTGCTAATTCTTCTTTCAGGTCGGCTATTATTAATTTATGTTTTTCAATACGTTCAGTCCTTGACGCATTCGTTTGCCTTGCAACTGTAAGCTCAGTACTTTTATCGTCTAACTTTGCTTTGAGGTTAGCGATGTTTTCTTTAAGCTCGGCTATTATTATTTTATGTTTTTCAATACGTTCAGTTCTTGACGCATTCGTTTTCCTTGCTGCTCTAAGCTCAGTATTTGTATTGTCTAATTTTGTCTTATACTCAGCGAGTTGTGCCTTGAGTTTTTTTACATCATCAGAATTATCTGTTTTGTTGAATTTTAACAAAATCTCCCCGCCTACTTTAGTGTTCGCAATAAAATTAAGAGTTTGATTATGCGCCTTTGTATCAGAACACAAATATTACGCTGCGTAATGTAACAGCACAATTAATTGAGATAATCAATATCTTTCTCAGGCTGGCTATATATAACATTAAATTGTAAATGCCACCTTAAAAATATCGTGGAAAGAACACGCTCTTCTTATTGGGAGGCACACGATTGCAAGCATAGCGCAACAGAGCGGGCAGACTTTTACGCAAGACGCCATCCTAGGGATATGAACCAAGGATCCGATGCCCAAATCAGCCACACTCTGGATCCTCGCCTCAAGGGCGAGGATGACGTGACATCGTGGTTTAAACTTACGATATTTGGAGAAAGATGATTAATTAGGGGAAAAATTTAATGTCAACATAACCTGATCTCATTCAGTTATGGCAATAAACTGTACCAACTTCCCCCATACTTTAAACAAAACCCTTCGCATCATCCCCAAACCCCACAACCATCTCATTCCCCTGCACAAACACAGGCCGTTTCAGCAAAGTCTCATACTCCCCTATCAGCTCTACTGCCTTTGCATCATCAACACCCGCCTTCTGTCCCTCGTCCAGATTGCGCCAGGTGGTGGAGCGGCGGTTTAGGGCTTTTTCCCAGCCCAGGGTTTCAACGATTTGGGTTATGAGTTCTTTTGTCAGGCCGTCGGCTCTGACATCGTGATTTTTAAACTCGATGCCTTCTGCTTGCAGCCATTTGATCGCTTTTTTGCAGGTGTCGCAGTTTTTGAGTGTGTAGACCGTCAGCATGAGCGTAATCCTAGTTTTCAAGCTTACAGGATGCACTGTCGAAATATTCTACTTCGGTCAGGGCTGCCTGAAGTTCATAGTCGGGATATTTCATTTTTAACTGTCGCGTCAGGCCATCGCCGTATAGCAGGAAGGATGCCTCATAGATTGGTAGTCCTTCGCCAGTATTATCCTGCTTTGGTTCGAAATAGCTCATGGTAACAGGCCAGGCTTTTCTTTCATCAAAGGCCTTCAACACTCCAGGGTCTTCGCCCTCCAGTGGCGTTTCGATGACCTTGGCTTTTCCGATGACAGAAGCTGAACTGAGCATTTTGTCAGCGTCCCCTGAGCCATCAAATACATTATGGGTCAAAAACTGATCACCCTTGGCAGCCGAATTTAAAATATCGACCAGATGAGACGTGGTAAAAATGCCCTCGCCCAGATTTAATTCGCGTGGCTCCTCACCCTTCAGATTGACGATCACGCCGTCACTGTTGACGCTCGCATTGCCCGAGATTTTTTGATCCGCCTGATCGTTTACAAAGCTTTTGGTCTCAAAGGAAAACTCCTTACCGTCCGGGCTTTCATAAGTTGCGGTCTGTTGATCTGTTGTGAAGTCATCGCGGCCTGTCGTTATGGTGGTGACGAAACGATAGCGAATCGAGATGCCGTCGCATTCATTGCCCTGCACTTCATAAACAATCCGCCCTTTCATGCCCTTGATGCCTGAGCGCTCTTCTGCATTTTCCAGTGTCACATCATAAATTGCGCGATGCGGCTTTAAAACTTCAAATCCTGCAGCAAATCCAAGCGAAGTCGTGGATAAGAGAACAGACAGGCTGGCAACAAGTATTTTCATGTGGCGTGACTTTCACAAATGCTTAAGATGAGTCTAAGGGTACAGCATACCCTGAACCAGACATGAGGCAACTCCATGGCGTTGGAATTTAAAAATAAAAGTGAACATGACCTTCAATGGATGGTTGATCGTGCAATCGCTCATCGCGGCCTTCATGATGTCAGCAAGGGCATTTATGAAAATACCCTCTCTGCGGCACGGGCTGCGGTTAAAGGCGGCTATAACATCGAGCTTGATATTCAGCCATCATCAGACATGGTTCCGATGGTCTTTCATGACTATGAATTGGAGCGGCTGACAAGCGAAAGTGGCGACACTCGCACTGTTGCTGCCCATACGCTTACCAAGATATTTATCAAGGATACGAAAGACAAAATCCCAACCCTTGAAGAGTTTTTAAATATCATCGACGGCAAGGTGGGGCTGGTGATTGAGCTTAAGGGGCGAAAGAATGAGGATGAAGGCTTTGTTGCGGCCATCGCTGATTTGCTTTCAACCTATAAGGGCGATGCAGCGATTATGTCTTTTCACCATCATATCCTGAGAGATGCACGCAAGATTGCCCCTTACCTACCGCTTGGGCTTACAGCAGAAGGCGATGAACGCAGCTATAAAAGACACAAGCGCATTGCAGAAGAATGCAATGTGGATTTCATCTCCTATTATGTAAAAGAGCTTGGTTGCAAATTTGTTCAGGAGTTTACCCAAACAGGTCGCAAATCCATTAGCTGGACTGTTCGCAGCAAGGAAGATCAGGCTTATAGCGATAAATTTGTCGATCAGGTTACATTTGAGGGCTTCAAGCCTTGAACCTTGGTGAAGAGAACCAATTTATCACTGCATGAGTGACAGCTTTCAAATACGCATTATCAACTCCCTGAAGGATATTGACGCAGACGCGTGGAATGCCTTGCAACCAAGCGAGTG
>CALAIO010000018.1 GCA_937923355.1 uncultured Rhizobiaceae group bacterium
GTTTGGTTTCCAGAAAGTGCTTAAGCACTACTACCTACAAGGTCTACACCAGGTTGTTGTGAACGCTGACTTGTATATCAACAAAGATATTTACAACTCAATGACACCACTTCAGCAAAAAGCTATGGAAGTTGCTGCAAACGCATCACTTTCAAAATCAATGTCTTACCGCATCTACGAAAACGGTAAAGCACTGAAGGACCTTACTGAAAACCACGGTGTTATTCTACATGACACACCAGCAGACTACTTCCCTGCATACATGAATGCAGCAAGAGCACTACTTGAGAAGAACGCAGCAGAAAATGCTTTCTTCGCTAAAGTATGGCAATCACAGAAAGACTTCGCTGAAATCGCAGTTCCTTTCTGGGCTGGTTCACAGGCTTCTAACGCAGCTCTAGGTAAGGCTTTTGCCGATACTTTGAAGTAAGTTAGACTTGCATATTTTGGCGGGAGCTTTTGTTCCCGCCATCTTATCTTTTTAAAAAATGTCATAACTCCAAGTGACCTTTTTTAAAAAGATAATAAAACTCAGGATTGGGGAGATCCAAAATGGCCGAAGAAGTAATTCCGGACGATCTAGACACCACCGATGAATCCATTGCGGAACGTCGCAATGAGAAGGCTGGCTATACACCAGAAGACATGACGTCTTGGCAACGGCCAATCACAGCAACCATTGATATCATCAATGAATGGGCAGGAAGACTTACATGTCTGCTGCTAATTCCATTGATTTTCTCCATGGTTTTCGAAGTGGTCTCCCGAAAGGCATTTGCTGTTTTTACCGATTATGGGATGAATGAGTTTGCACGCGAAATCGGGCTTGGGCCGACACTATGGGTTTATGATGTATCGCGTATGCTGGGCGGTGTCATATTTATGGCAGCTGCAGCTTATGCACTCATGCGCGGTGTGCATATCAGAGCAGACTTCATCTACCGTAACTGGTCACCCAAAACGCAAGCAACAGTAGATGCTACTTTGTATTTGTTATTTTACTTCCCTGCGATGCTGTTCTTCACTTGGACTGCATTTGACTATTGGTGGGAAGCATTTATCCGTAACGAAACAAGCGATACGGACTCAACATGGGCTCCTCTTTTGTGGCCTGCTCGCTTATTTATGCCTTTGGGTGCATTCCTTCTACTCTTACAAGGCTTACCGGAACTCTTCCGTGCTTTCCACCAAATGGGTGCAGTACGTGAAGCTAAGTTCGTTCGTCTGTTAATTCCATATATCATTATTATGGCTCTAATCTTTACGGCTGTTTTCTTCCCGAAAACATTACCATTGTTTGATTGGCTCGGCCTGACAGGTCAAGCAGCATTCTCCAAACCAACAATCGGTTTGATGATGCTAGGCGCCATGTTATTCGTGATTTTCATCGGTTTCCCGATTTCATTCACGCTCATCTTCCTTGCGTTCACTTTTGGCGCATGGGGATCAGGCAGTGCCCTCACCTTCTTCCTGCAAACTTTGCAAACCAACGCTACCATGCTGGATGACCAACTGGTTGCTGTTCCATTGTTTATTCTGATGGGCATTGTTATGGAGCAAGCAGGTTTGATGGAGCGTCTGTTTATGGCGGTTCAGATGATGATGTCGAAAACAAGGGGAGCGCTCTTTATTGCGGTGCTTTTCGTTTCGACCATCTTTGCGGCTGCAACTGGTATTGTAGGTGCTTCTGTTACCATCCTTGGCATCATGGCCGCTAAAACCATGAACCGGTCTGGTTACAACGTACGCATGGCAGCTGGTACAATCACTGCTGGTGGTACTCTGGGTATTCTTATCCCACCATCCATTATGTTGATCGTTATGGGTCCTGTTTTGGAAATTCCTGTAACAGACCTCTTCCGTGCAGCGATTATTCCTGGCGTACTACTCGCATCACTCTACCTGATTTACTCAGTGGGCCGTTGTATGATTAACCCGTCTTTGGGTCCAATCTTGCCAGAAGATGAGCAACCAGAAACATCACCATATTATATCGTTGAAGTTATTCTCGTGATGGCAGCACTTGTTGCTTTCGTCTGGTTAATTACAATCGGTGCAGCAACTGGCTTTGGTCTCTTCCCGCTTGATGGCTTGCTCGTACCAATCCTTTGGCTTGGTGTCATGTTTGCAATCTACAAATGGACAAGAGCAGTACAGCCTGGTGGCTTCTACTTCTCAGACCTTTGGTATGAGTTCTTCATGGGGCTGGTTCCACCAACTGTTCTGATTGCCTTTGCATTGGGTTCAATCTTAGCAGGTTGGGCAACGCCAGCAGAAGCAGCGGCCTGTGGTGCCTTCGGCGCTATCTTATTGTCGCTTTGTTATGGACGTTTCACGTTTAATGGCTTCTATGGCGCATTGATAAAAACACTGGAAATTTCAGTCCTAATCATGTTCCTTGTGGCTGCATCAAACTTCTTTGGCGCTGTGTTCTCAAACCTTGGCACACCGAAGTTCCTAACAGAGCTACTGCTGTCCTTCGACCTTTCGACAGCCGCCATGCTAATCCTTGTGATGGCATTGGTGTTCTTGCTGGGGTGGCCGCTGGAGTGGGTTCCAATCGTTCTGATTATCGTTCCAATCCTTGTTCCGCTATTGGTACAATTGGACGTTAACCTGACTTGGTTCGCGATCCTTGTGGCGGTAAACCTGCAAACCGCGTGGCTCAGTCCGCCGGTAGCGCTCTCGGCTTACTTCCTGAAAGGCGTTGTGCCTGAGTGGGATCTGAAAGACATTTACTTCGGCATGATGCAATTCATGGTTATCCAGGTAATTGGTCTAATGCTGATCTTCATGTTCCCAGGCTTCGCGCTTTGGTTGCCAGACTTCTTGTCTGCGAATGGATCACCAGGCTTCTTTAGCTATGAAGGTTACCCTCCTGCGCAATAAAGCCTGATTAAAAGAGTTCTCCTCCCTTGCAGTCACGTTAGAAAAAGCGTAGCTGCGAGGGAGGATTTTTTATTTGGTATTGAGGAAACATGAGCGATCTATTTTCACTTGAGGGAAAAACCGCAATCATCACGGGTGGCGGTTCCGGCATAGGCAAGGCAATCGCCCACGCTTATTCAGATCAGGGAGCAACAATAATCCTCGTTGGCAGACGCGAAGCTCTATTGGAAGAGGCACTTGGTGAGCGCGACGGCTTTACCATCGCCACAGACCTAATGGCAGATGATGCAAGTCAAACGATTTACAACGCATGTAATGCACTTAGCACCCTACCCGACATTATTGTTAGTGCTGCAGGGCTAAACCCTCGCAAACATGCGGATGACGTTGATCCGGAAACCTGGAACAAAACCATTCACCTGAACCTTTCAGTGCCCTTCTTTTTGGCTCAAGCTTTTGTACCAAACATGAAAAAGAAAAACTGGGGGCGCATCATTAACATCGCCTCGCTTCAATCATCTCGTGCATTCTTAAACGGCATTGCCTATGGCGCATCCA
>CALAIO010000019.1 GCA_937923355.1 uncultured Rhizobiaceae group bacterium
GACATGCCCATGCGGTTTTTAAGCGGGCCATAAACCAGAAATTCACCAATGCCATATTTCAATTTATCAAGAAAACCGACGCTGTCGCCATTCAAGATTGGCTCACCCACTTTGCGCGCATGATCCATGAAATATGAAAACATCTTTTGCTTCATATTACTTGCGTCCTGCATGCGAACATTAATATTGGTCAACAAGGTTTCGAAAACACGCGGCGGCGCAAAGAAATAAGTTGGCGCTATTTCCAATCTGTCGTGGTCTGCCGTTTCAGGGCTTTCAGGACAACAAACACAATAGCCCGCAACATAAGACTGCGTATAAGAGAAGACATGGTCGCCAACCCAGGCCAGCGGCAAATAAGCGATGATTTCATCATACTCATCAAGCTGGTCAAAGTTATTTGCATTGTGCGAGGTTTTAATCAGACTGTCATAGGAAAGCATGACACCCTTTGGTCGACCAGTTGTGCCAGAGGTGTAAAGCATAACAGCAACATCGTCGCCAGAAATCTTTGAAAATCCTTTACGCCATTCCTTGTCACCTTTTTCAGACAAAATCGAACGACCTACTTCTTGCGCGAGCGTAATCGAGTGGAGATTGTCCATCTCGTAATCTCTCAAGCCACGCTCTTCATCATAGAGAATGTATTTCAATGACTTGATATTGTCGCGGATGCTGTCAATTTTATCGACTTGTTCTTGGTCTTGGCAAACTGCAGCAGTGATTTCTGCATGCTGAAGAACAAAGGACATTTCTTCTGCAACTGAGTCTGCGTAGACTGGAACAGGAACCGCACCCAAAGCTTGCACAGCACAAAATGTCCAGTAAAGCCTTGGTCTGTTTTGTCCGATGATGGCAACCTTGTCGCCCGGCTTTATGCCAAGCTCTTTGAGACCCATGGAATAAGCGCGAACTTCCTCAAAAGCCGCATCCCAATTCCAGGTTTTCCAAATACCATGGTCTTTATGCCTAAAGGCTGGCCTATCTGCAAAACGCGTTGCGTTTCTAATAAGGTAATCTACAAATGTTGACGGCTGCCCACTCTTTGACGCCTTGCCTTTACCAGACATATAATCTCCTCCCAGTGCCCTGAACCTGATTGCTTCAAACTCTTAAGGCCAATACATCGCCTCCATGCGATATATTATTTGAACTATCGTTCAATAAATTTATCTAAACATCTCTTGCATCAAATTACGATGTGTAAATTTGCAAAATGAAGTGATTAAAATTGCAAAAGACATTTAATTGAACAATGATGGTATGCAGGTTTTTGAAATTGCGCAACCGTCAGCGACTAATTTTATGGCCGCTTTATTTACGACAGCGATCATGGTGATATAGCGCTAGAAGGAAATTCAAAATCAGTTTCAATGCTAAAATTAAAAGAAACGCATAAAAGACAAGCGAACTATAATTTATCATGACAAATTCAATTATTATCATTGGCGCAGGTCAGGCAGCGGCATCGTGCGCAGCGCGCTTACGTCAAATAGATGCAACGTGTAAAATTACAATTATTGGTGAAGAGCCAAATCTGCCATACCAAAGACCCCCGCTTTCCAAAAAATATGCAACTGGCGACATGACGCTAGATCAATTATTGCTAAGACCAGCCGAATGGTATGAGCAAAATCAGGTTACTTGCATCACAAATCAACGTGTCAAATCTGTCGATACGACTTCAAAAACGTTAAGACTGGAAAATTCCGAAACGCTTAACTGGGACAAGCTCGTTTTTACAACAGGCTCAAGAGCGCGCACTCTGCCTGATACGATTGGCGGCAATCTGGAAGGTGTTTATCAACTTCGCAGTCTTGAAGATGCTGATAATTTTTCCAATGAACTGATTGAAAACCGCCATGTGGTCATTATTGGTGGCGGATATATTGGACTTGAGGCAGCGGCTGTTTGTGCGTCACGTGGATTAAAAGTTACCCTAATTGAAGCAGCAGAACGCATACTGCAAAGGGTTGCATGCGAAGAAACATCCAATTGGTTTAAAGCACTACATACTGCTCACGGCGTCGCCATTCATGAAGGCACAGGTCTTCAAAAATTCGAAGAAAAAGATGGGCGAATTTCTGCAGCAATGCTTGGTGACGGAACTCGGATTGAGGCAGATTTTGCATTGGTTGGCATTGGTATTATTCCTAATGCTGAACTGGCTGAAGCAGCAGGACTTAAAGTAGAAGCAGGTATTGTTACAAATCAGTATTGCCAGACTTCAAATCCTGATGTTTACGCAGCTGGTGATTGCGCAGCATTTGAATATAAGGGCGAGCCAACCAGACTTGAGTCCGTTCAAAATGCCATCGACCAGGCAGAATGTGCTGCAGATAATATTGTAGGTGAAACGCGCACCTACGAGCCATACCCCTGGTTCTGGTCAGATCAATACGATGTGAAATTACAAATTGCAGGGCTTAACCGTGGCTATGATCAAATTGTTACCCGCGAAGGTGACCGGGAAGGCTCCATGGCGCATTTCTACTTCAAAGGCGAAACCTTTATTGCAGTCGACGCGATGAACGATCCGCGTACTTATATGGTTGGCAAGAAAATGCTGGAAGCTGGAAAAAACATTTCGCCTGCACAAGCCAGCGACAAATCTATCGAATTGAAAAGCTTGTTACAGACTTAAACATAAAACCTAGGCAATCGTTCTGGCTTCTGCCTCGTCTTTTCCAAGAGCATTGAAGACCGTTTGAACGATGTTGCCACGGTTTAAACCGCCCTCTTCATTCATATCGTTCGGGCTGGCCTGATCCATGTAAATGTCTGGCATGAAGATACTGCGGAACCGCAACGCGCCTTCGTCCAGATGGCCTGCTTCATTTAAATGTTGTGCTACGTGTGAGCCAAAACCGCCTATGGCACCTTCTTCGACCGTTATCAGCACTTCATGATTTCGCGCAAGCTGGTCGATTAATTCCTTGTCCAGCGGCTTGGCAAAACGTGCATCTGCTACCGTTGTTGAGAGGCCAAAACTTTCAAGCTCTTCGGCTGCATAAAGACATTCCTGCAGACGCGTGCCGAAAGATAAAAGTGCTATGCGAGAACCTTCCTTGACGATGCTACCTTTGCCAATTTCCAAAACTTCGCCACGTTCAGGCATTTCAACACCCACACCTTCACCGCGCGGATAGCGGAACGAAATGGGGCCTTCATCATACTCAGCCGCAGTGCGAACCATGTGCTTGAGTTCAGCTTCATCACTGGCTGCCATCACCACAAAATTTGGCAGGGTTGCCAGATAGGTTGTATCGAAAGAACCTGCGTGCGTTGGCCCATCAGCGCCGACGAAACCTGCACGGTCTATTGGAAATCTAACTGGCAGGTTTTGAATGGCAACATCATGTACAACCTGATCATACGCGCGTTGCAGGAATGTTGAATAGATTGCACAAAAAGGTTTGTACCCTTCCGACGCAAGGCCTGCTGCGAAGGTCACTGCGTGTTGTTCTGCAATGCCGACATCAAAGGTTCTATCGGGAAAAGCCTCGCCAAAAATATCAATGCCGGTACCGCCCGGCATAGCTGCAGTGATGCCTACAATTTTATCATCTTGTTCAGCTTCTTGCACCAAAGATTGGCCGAATACTTTTGTGTATGAAGGTGCGTTCGGCGTTGCTTTGGCCTGCGTTCCCGTGATGACATCAAATTTTGACACCCCATGATATTTGTCGGCTGAAGCTTCTGCTGGTGCATAACCTTTACCCTTGCGCGTTACACAATGAATAAGCACAGGGCCTTTTGCATTATCACGCACGTTTCTTAA
>CALAIO010000020.1 GCA_937923355.1 uncultured Rhizobiaceae group bacterium
GCTAAGAAAAGGAAGAATAATTATGGCTACTCTATTAATAGCAGATCATGACAACGCTTCTTTGAGCGATCAAACTGCAAAAGCACTAACAGCAGCAACTGAAATCGGCGGCGATGTACACGTACTCGTAGCGGGTAAAGGTTGTGGCGATGCAGCACAAGCTGCCTCAAAACTTTCAGGCGTTTCAAAAGTAATCTCTGTAGAAGCTGATTACTACGAAAAGCAATTGGCTGAACCAATGGCAGACCTGATTGTCTCAATGGCAGACGGTTATGACACCATCATTTCTGCAGCAACAACTTCTGGCAAAAACATTTTGCCACGCGTTGCGGCTCTACTGGACGTGATGCAAGTTTCAGACATTACGGCAGTTCATTCAGCAGACACATTTGAGCGCCCAATTTACGCGGGTAACGCGCTACAAACGGTTCAAGCAACAGATGCGAAAAAAGTAATCACCGTTCGTACAGCAGGCTTTGCTTCTGCTGAAGAAGGTGGCTCAGCTTCCGTAGATACAATCGCAGCAGTAGCAGACTCAGGTCTATCCAAGTTCACTGGCGACAAGATCATCGAGAGCGATCGCCCGGAACTCACTTCTGCAAAAATCATCATCTCTGGTGGTCGTGCCCTTGGTTCTTCTGAGAAGTTCCAGGAAGTCATCTTGCCGGTCGCTGACAAGCTTGGCGCAGCTGTAGGTGCATCACGTGCCGCAGTAGATGCAGGCTACGCGCCAAACGACTGGCAGGTTGGCCAAACAGGTAAAGTGGTTGCACCAGATCTTTACATCGCAGCAGGCATCTCAGGCGCTATTCAGCACCTTGCAGGCATGAAAGATTCAAAGATTATCGTGGCAATCAACAAAGACGAAGAAGCACCAATCTTCCAAGTCTCAGACTACGGTCTGGTCGCTGACTTGTTCGACGTTCTTCCAGAGTTGGAAGCTGCGCTTTAGGCGCTTCAGTCTTAAAATATAAAAACAAAAACCCGCGTTAGGAAACTAGCGTGGGTTTTTTTATTTTCAAATGCCAATTCCATCTCCGACACAATAAGCTCAAAGTGGGTTTGATACGACGTAGCTTTCATAAGCTAAGCTTGTGTGTTTAGATATTCAAAGAATTTTCTCAAGGAGTTTATAGATGAAGTTTTTCACACCAGAGCGTCTCTACTCTTTTTTTATGTTTGTACTCTCCTTGGTACTTGCAGGATTTCTAGTTGGGTTGGGTAGTCTTGTTATAAAAGACTTACCACGCGTCCAAGATGAAATTCGATTAGACCAATTCGTAGATCAAAAAGCACAAAAAATTGCGTCGACTACTCAAACTAAATTGAGACAGGAAAATACAGAACTAGAGACAAAACGATCGCTCGCTCAAACTAAATTGGATGATGTACAAAGAGCATATCAAATAGGCTCATCTGCTTTTAGAAGTTGGGCAGCAACTCGCAGTACGACAGGCGATGATAGTCAAAATGAAGAGCTGATACGCAGATCAGAACAGCTAGACACACTACGAGAAAAGTTGGCAGAAGCACAAAATGAACTATCAGCTATTCAAACAAATATCAGAACGAATAACGAGAAATTAAATACACTTCGTACCAAGGAAAGAGAACGCCTTCAGGCAGCAAGACCTGCCTATGAAAAAGCACAATTTGTACAAAACGCTTCAGTTTTTGTATTTCGCCTTGCAATAACGCTACCCCTTATTCTCATTTCAATCTGGTTTATTAGGTCTAAACGAAGAAGTGCATACTGGCCCATTTATCGAGGCTTTATAATTTTCTCCCTATTCGTATTTTTCGTCGAACTTGTTCCTTACTTACCAAGTTACGGTGGTTATATCAGATATATTGTAGGGATTATTTTAACGCTTCTCGCTGGATATTATCTTGTTCGATGGATGAAAGGATATCTTGCAGAACGTCAAAGAGAGCGTCTTGTATCTGAAAAAGAAAGACGTCAATCTCTCGATTATGACGCTGCTGTAAACAAAACCAACAAAGGCACTTGCCCAGGTTGTGAACGGTCGATTGCGACAGTAGATGATATTAAATCTGATTATTGCGCACATTGCGGATTAATGCTTTTTGAAAACTGCAATAATTGCACAACTAGAAAACTGGTGTTTCATCACTTCTGTTTAAAGTGCGGTGTAGAAACCAAAGAAACACCAGCTTAAAATCTATTTTTTTATGGTTGCTTAATAAGCCTTATCAATCAAAGCCTGAATTTCCGCTGTGCCTGTTCCTGCAACTACGCGGCCAACTTCTTTACCGTCTTTGAACATGATGAGTGTTGAGCGGCGCGGGACGTTGTATTTGCCGATCAACGGGCTGGTTCTGTTTTCATCCCAATCAACCGCGAGCAGTTTCATGCTTGCATAAGGTTCACCTTGCGCTCTTAAAGCATTGATGACGCGTTTTTGGCGATCGCATGTTGAACACCATTTTGCATGCACACCCATCAAGAATGTCTCGCCTGAAGCTATAAATTTATCAAATGTTGCGTGGCTATAGGGAACCGTTTTTGCATTCGCAGCAAGTGGTATGGCAAGGTTTGCCACAGCACTAACAGATGCAAGCGCAGTCGTTGATAAAAAAGACCTTCGAGTTAATTTCATAGTGTTCTCCTTAGTGTCTTAGAAAGTTATAGATAAATCTTGGAACCAGTATGGCAAGTTCTCAATTGCCCAGCGTTCGACCACATAATGCAGTCCGAACAATAAAAACAAACCTACAAACACAAGCAGGCCGCCCATGATGGGCCTTGCGTATTGGGAAAGCGTTTGCATTCTGTCTCGCTGACGCATCAGCGCTTCCCGTGACAAAGCACCCAAAGCCAAAATAACAGTGCAAACCCCAAACGCAAAGGCAAACATGATAAGCGTCGCCCAAATGAGATTATTACCAGCAGAGGCAAGTGCAATCGCACCACCAAGCGTGGGGCCAATGCAAGGCGTCCAAACAGCACCAAGCAATGCACCAGTAACAAACTGTGCGTTCAGCCCTTGCCCATCGTAGCTAGCAGTTTTCATGGATAGCGTGCTGCTGGCAGAACTGGCTGCAAAGGAAAATCTTTGACTTAGCGCAGGCACAAGCAGAGTTAATCCGAAAGCAATCATCACAAGACTTGCAATGCGCGAAATAACAATATCATCAATACCAAGCGCAGGCCCAAGCGAAGCGACAAACATGCCGACCAAAACAAACGTGGTGCATAAACCAGCACATAGATAAATTGACCCAAGACGATGCGTATTAAGCGCCGTAATCAAAATAACAGGCAGCACCGGCAAGACACACGGATTTAACAACGTAAGCAAGCCTGCAATATATCCAAATATAATATCCACGGTTAACCGTCTCTAAGAAATAATATAAATACTAATAATTTAAGAGTGCCCCAGCCCCGGTGACAAAGTCACACTTCTCATTCATTTAGAAATAAAAAAATTGTGAGCTAGAATATTTCTTAATGGGCAAAAGCAGCAGCTGATATTTCTGAAGTCTCCATATTCGTAGCGACAACACGATTACGACCGGAATTTTTTGCTTCATAAAGCGCATCATCGGCGCGCTTGAAACCCATGGTGAGTTGCTCTCCACTACGCAAAACCGTAACACCAAAACTTGCAGTTATCTTTTTCGCCTCAGGAATATCTTCAAACGATAGCAAGCTTACAGCAGTACGAAGTCCTTCTGCAAATAATCTTATGGTTCTGATATCACAACCTGGAACAATAATGGCAAACTCTTCACCCCCGGTACGCCCGGCAATTGCAGCCTCGGGAATTGCTCTTGTAATAAGATCACCAAAATCCGTAATCACCACATCACCCGTATGATGGCCATATTTATCGTTCACCTGTTTGAAGTGATCAATATCGCATATCAGCAGACCAATGGAACTATTAATCTCTTCATACTTCTCAATCAAAACATGTGCTTTCTTGTCAAAGGCGCGACGCGTTAACAAGCCACTTAGAAAATCCTTCGAGGCTTTTTCTTCTGCATTCGCCAATAAATCACTGCCTACCGTAAAGCCAAAAGCTGCTACCAGAATAAAGACACCCACCACAGTCAGGAAGCTAAGAAACACCCAATAATAACTGGAGAAGTAGTTCTGACTTGTTACCGTTTCACCAAACGACAAAATAATTGAAGGTGCAATCATCGCCATGGCCGCGATGCAACTATATGCAATACTTAGAGAAACGGACTGAATTTCACGGTGTTCATGTTTGTATAAGGTATAGGCACCAATCGCCATTGGAAGGCCCATCATACCATTGGCATAAATCAGATAAAAAGCACCAGACAATTCAAACTTCAAAATTAAAACACGCCCCAATATATCCAAGGCATACAGAAACAGATGAAGTGGAAGATTGAGCTTGTCATCCAAACGGCTCAAGGCAGCATGCACCATAAGACCGCTAACAACGTAATAAGTTGTGCTTGATGATATGGCGTTTAAAACAGTCATCTTTTCAAAGACAACCTGCGACAGAACAAAACCGCAAGCGAAGGCGAATAGTGAAAGGGTAAAATATGGCAAGTAGCGTATTTTACGATTGTAATACCATAAAACAAGCATGACGAAGCCCGCCAAGGTGGCAACAAAAGGCGCAAAAAGTCCCTGTATTTGAAATATTTGCACGGTAACCCCACTATAGTGTGCAAAAATTATATAATACTGCTCCAAAGAAAGCGTTAAGATGATGCTT
>CALAIO010000021.1 GCA_937923355.1 uncultured Rhizobiaceae group bacterium
GGACGGGCTTTATTTTGAACCCACAATCATTGATTGCCCGCGTCAGGACATGACCATTGTTGATACAGAACTCTTTGGTCCAGTCTTGAGTGTTCAGCGTTTCAAAACTGAAGAAGAAGCTGTGCGACTGGCCAATGATACCAAGCATGGACTGGCCGCAGGTATCTTCACGCGTGATAGTGCGCGCAGTATTCGCATGTCCAAGAAGGTCAAGGCGGGCATCATCTGGGTAAATACATACCGTGTCATTTCACCAATCGCTGAGTTCGGAGGTATGAAGACTAGCGGCTATGGGCGCGAAAGTGGCTTGCAGGCACTTTATGATTACACGCGCCCAAAAACCGTTTGGATGAACCTGTCTGACGAACCACTCGCCAATCCGTTTAAGCCTAGATAGTCCAGCTGGAGGAAATCAAAATGAAATTTCACATCGCAATAAACCTTGAGCGTATGGACGATAGCGCTGACATGGTTGAGGTCAGAAACCATACCCTTGAGATGGTTCAAATGGCAGATAAGGCTGGGTTTGAAATTGCCTGGGCAGCAGAACACCATGCGCTTGAAATGACAATTGCGCCAAACCCGTTTCAGATCATGACTTGGTGGGCTGATCATACTGAAAACATTCGTCTTGGCTGCGGCGTTGCAAACGCGTCTTATTGGCATCCGGTAAACATCGCTGGCGAAGCAGCCATGCTCGATTTGCTGTCTGGCGGACGTCTGGAAATGGGGCTCGGCTCAGGCGCCTACCAGCGTGAGTTTGATCGCATGAAGCCAGGGCTTGATCAAAAGGACTCATGGCAATACATGCAGGAAATGCTGCCGCTGGTTCGTGAACTTTGGAAAGGTGACGTGGAACATAACGGTAAATTCTGGCAATTTCCAACAGCAACATCTTGCCCGAAACCACTACAAGATGAAGTGCCAATGTGGGTCGCTGCCCGTTCTCCGATTACATTTGATTACGCCGTAGCAAACGATTGCAACATAATGTGCTGGCCGCTTACCATGCCCTTTAGTGAGGCTGAGAAATATAAAGCTCAACTCGATGCTGCAATAGAAAAGGCAGGCGGTACCTGGGACGGAACTTTCGCTCTGATGCGTCATACAGCCGTTTATAAAAACGAAGAGGATAGAACATCATCCATGAATGCAATCCGCAATGTTCTTGGAAAATTTGGTAATCTGATGATGAAAAAAGGCGATGTTGTAAATGGTTTCCCTGATAACGTTCCGTTTGAAGAACTTGAAGGCAACGTTCGGGTAGAACCTAAAATGCTTGAAGAAAATCTGATGTTTGGTTCGCCTGAGACGGTTATCAGCAAACTTAATCAATACAAGGATATGGGCATCGACTCATATATTTATTACGCATCCATGGGACTGGATATGGATGTACAAAAACGTTCTTTGCAGACTTTCGTTGATGAAGTCATGCCAGCATTTAAATAAGGAAATACAATGCCAACTGAAATTCGCCGCACGATATTAAATATCCAAACCACACATCTTGAAGGATGGAAAAAAGTTGAAAGACCAACGAAGCTTGTTTCAGCACTGGCTATCATCAAGAACCCATGGTTTGGCCGTGGTCATGTCGAAAACCTGCGTCCGGAAATTCGTGAGAGCGGTCCAGTGCTCGGTAAGCTTTTAACCGATATGATCCTGGATGTAACAGGTGATAAGCTTGAAGGCTATGGCAAGGCTTCTGTTGTGGGCATGGGTGGCGAACTTGAGCATGCGCAAGCACTTACCCATACGCTATGGTTTGGCAATCAATACCGTGAAGCGGTGGATGCAAAAACTTATCTCGTCTTTGCAAACACGCGTGGCGCGGCTGGTACTTCACTGATGATTCCGCTAATGGACAAACACGATGGTGGCAGACGTTCACATTACCAGACTATTCACCTGAGTATTCCGGACGCACCAGCAGAAGATGAAATTATCGTTGCGCTAGGCGCTTCTGTTGGTGGTCATCCAAATCACCGTATCGGTAATCGCTACGAAGACCTGAAGGAAATGGGCCGCGATGTAGATAATCCTGCCGGAGTTTAAATTGCATGTCGATAGCGCCCGATGGCACATATTATGAAGTTCACGGTAGTGAGCGAGCACCTTTTATGGTGCTCATTCACGGACTTGGACTTTGTTGTGATCTATGGGAACCACACTTAAAGGCGCTATCGCAAGATTATCACGTGTTGAGCTATGATCTTTATGGTCATGGCAAAAGCGAACCGCCGCCAAAAGAAGCTTCACTCACTGTTTATGCAAAACAGCTGGCTGATTTGATGGATCATTTGAAGATTGAAAAAGCTGCAATTGTGGGTTTTTCAATCGGTGGTATGATCAATCGTCGTTTTGTCTTGGATTATCCTGAAAAAGTCGCGTCGCTCGTAATCTTAAACTCTCCTCATAACCGAGGCGAAGAGTTACAAGCTCAAGTTGAGACACGTGCCAAAACGGTAAGGGATCAAGGTGCCATGTCAACCATGGACAGCGCTTTGAAACGTTGGTTCACACCAGACTATCTTGAGAAAGGTGATGGTGCTGAAAAAGTGATGGCATGGCGCAAAATTGTTGATCCAGAAAGCTACGCGCAAGCTGCTTGGGTTTTGGCAAATGGCGTGAGAGAATTGATCGCGCCACCAACACCGATTATGGCTCCAACACTTGTAATGACCTGCGAAAACGACACAGGCAGCACACCAAAAATGAGTCATGATATTGCAAATGAAATTGCAGGTTCGAAAACAATTATAATTCCAAAATTGCAGCATTTGGGTTTAATGGAAGAACCCACTGCGTTCACAAATCCAATACTAGAATTCCTTGAAAGGGCACACTCATGACAACTTTAA
>CALAIO010000022.1 GCA_937923355.1 uncultured Rhizobiaceae group bacterium
ACCATGGCGTGTCATGGTTCGGTTCGTTCAGGGCGAATTTTAAAACCACAAGAAATGGACGCGCTTTTAAGGCAGATGGAAAACACCCCCAATTCAGGCCAATGCAATCATGGGCGGCCGACCTTCATCGAGCTTGATTTAAAAGATATTGAGCGTTTATTCGGTCGGTAGTTTTTTGCGCGTTTGCTTATCATTTGATTTGCTTCGCAAACAAATGGCAAAAGCTGGCCTTCATTGAACTAGATTCAAAAGATATCGAACGCTTGTTCAGACGATAAAATTTCGTCGATGATCTAGGGTCTGAAACCACCTATAAGCTTGACTTAAAATACCAAGTCCCTAAATTTAAGGTTGAGGAAGATACAGGTGAAAATCATGAACCGTTTTGAAGGGCCAGGCTCAGCCGAGGCTAGCATTAAATATTTGGATGGCGACTTTCAGGTATTGTCAGCAGGTACCTTTGTAACCTGCGCCGTGACAGAACAGGTCATTCCGCTTGATGATTTGAAATACTGGAGCGTTGAGAAACAGGAAGCCTATGTGGACGTAGAAGCTTCGGTTAAGGCTTCTCGGGGTTAGCAAGCGTTGTCGGGTATGTGTAAGAAGTGACCAAGTTTAGATATTGCTTCAATGCCTACATTGAAGCCAAGTTTACAATTCGAAAACATGCCGTGGAAAGAAAAACGTTTCCTTATTTCAACTTCGACAAGTTATCAAACTACGGTGGCTCGTCCTATTATAATTATCAGCCACCCTCAGTTGTCGTGTAACATTTATCAAATCTTTGCATAGCAAGATCATTAGGCTTTATCCAAAATTGTAGTAGCCCAGCGTCGCAGAAAATAAACTCGTCGTGTACGCCACTATCAGTATCAAAAGTCATCAAAGGTATAGCCTTTCCCCCAAGCCGATCAGTAGCATTTCGGGTTGAGCCAGATTCGTATTGAACAGTTGGAGCTAAACCAAACATTTGGTGTCTTACATAATGAACTTTTCTGGACTGAATTTGCTTAACACCATCGACCTCAAGGTCGTGTTCATACATAGCAACAGACAATTGACGACACTCTTCACTAGAAGTAACTATAGGAATATTTACTCAAAGTTGGGCAGCGAGCCAATCGCGTTTCTTTATTGCCATCTCTGGTGCTTCACGAGCGATATATGAACTTGGTACTGGGCTTATTCCGCCAGTCAAAATTTGTTTTGCTTCAATATGGTGCGAAGGGAAAATCCCTATCCACACAGGATCATCAGCGCTATAGCGGTTAGGGTAATAAGTTGATGCGAGTGGTGGAAGGTCTTTGGGCGGTTGTCGCTCAGCGCCGCTAAAACGACTATAAATTACTCGCGTATCAGTACCATCATCCTTTTCATCTTCCATCCAATGGTAAAAAAAATAATCGTCATCAACGCTATTAGGTTGCACATTTGCGAAGAAAAACAAAAATCCTTTATTTGGTAGAGATGGGCCATTTTGTTCTAGCGGGGTTTGGGGTAACTCAGACAAATCTATCTGCCCGATAAAGTGCATTGATGGACGAACCCTACGGCTAAGAAAATTGGCAATTGGCGTCACAGCGTTCGCAATCAAATGTATGCCTCGTTTTGGAGCATTATCCATTTCAGAGATTTGACTGGCAAGTTTGGTTGTCGTAAATTTTCGTCTTGGCCAAGAAATCCAACGCGGCAGATTCGGAAGCCCACCCAATTTGCTCCAACGTTGTTCTTCAGTTCGGCGCAGCCAAATTGCGGGTTCTGCATCTTCATCAAGGTTAGACATTAAATTCCTGACGTTTTTGTTCAATATAAAACAATAACATTGACAGGTTACTAAGTTGTTTCTACGATATTATGCTAATGTCAGTTTACCTCATACCTGACATTGGATGCGCAAATTCCAATGACCATCTTGGGTCATAATCTGCCATTATCACCTATCAAATCCCAATACATACCCAAACTCACCCAGACGCCCCACGCCCTGAAGTGAAGGGCGAATTGCCCGACGGTATCGTAGACAACTGCTCGTTTTCTGCTCGAGCCTTTTCTGGCAATTTTTTGAGTTCTCTGAAACAGACGATTACGGATAAAATACCAAAGACAATGCCGCCCAGTCCCCAACCTGCTAGCACGCCTTCTGGCCCCCAGTCTTTGCCAATATAAACGAATGGAATGATGCCGAGCGTTGCCCGTCCCCAATTGAAGAAGGTTGAATAAATCGCAAAGCCCAGATTGTTGAAGGCGGCGTTAGCAACGAAGAGTGCGCCGTTGAAAATGAAACTGCCTGCCACAAAAAGACAGAAGAACCTTACGAGTTTTTCCGCATCTTCCTGTGCGTTGAAGGCTTGTGCGATAAACGGCCAGGTGAGCGCCAGGAGTATCCAGATGCCAACGCAATATACAAGACCAAACAAAAGACTGTCCCACATGGTTTTGGTTACCCTTCCAAATTTTTGTGCGCCGTAGTTCTGGCTCAGGATCGGGCCAACCGCGCCTGACAAGGCAAAGACTGCGGCAAAGGCCAAAGGCATTAAGCGTCCCACGATTGCCCATCCAGCTACCGCATCATCGCCAAACTCTGCAATGCTGGCGGTGACATAAGCGTTGCCAACAGGCGTTGCTATTTGTGTCAACACCGCAGGTACGCCGATGATCATAAAGGTTTTCAGGTTATTCTTGAGCGAACTCAGTTTTGGCATGCCGATCAAATTATGCACACGAATCGCGAAATATAATCCGACACACAGCATGAAGATGCGCACGAAGATAATCGCAATCGCTGCGCCATTAATCCCCAAGTCCAGCCAAAAAATAAAAAACGGATCAAGCACAAGTGCAGCACCCCCCACTGAAAGCGTCACATACATGGCGCGCTTTGCGTCTCCCCTTGCGCGCAACAAGCCGGAAAGACACATGCCAAGCCCGAGAATTGGAAATGACGGAATGGCAATTTGCATGAAGGTCAAAGCGATTTGTTTTGTCTCGCCTTTTGCACCAAGCATATCCAGCAAGTAAGGCAATATGGGCAAGACCATCACAACAATCAAAACGGAAAGCGCAAGCATGTAAACAAGCGACGTGCCTGCCCGCCTTCTTGCGGCTGCTTCATCACCTGCCCCTATGGCGCGAGCAGTAATCGCGGTTGCGGCAATCGAAAAGCCAATGGAAACCGACACGGTGAAAAACATGATTGTTGACGCGTAGCCGATTGCGGCTGCCAGTTCTTGTTGACCCAGTAGCGAGATATAAAAAAGGTTCACAACGTCAACGAGAAAAATCGCAACAAGTCCAATGGCGCCCGTCGAAGTCATCGTCAAGACGTGACGCATGATCGAGCCTTCTGTGAAGACTGCT
>CALAIO010000023.1 GCA_937923355.1 uncultured Rhizobiaceae group bacterium
CTAAGATTACCATTTGTTCCGGACTTGAAGAAATTCTTCGCGCAGTCGCAGCCGGTATAATCAGCAATGCAGTAATAAGCAGAACACCCACTATCTTCATCGATATGGCAATAATGAGCGCCATTAAAACCATGAAAACAATATTAGCCCGATCAGGCTTCATGCCCTCGGCTCTGGCAAGTTCTTCATTCACCGTAGCTGCGAAAAGCTGACGCCAAATAAACATCAAGGCAATGATCACAAACGCACCGCCAATCCAGACAATCGTCATATCAGATTTGGAAACTGATAAAATATCACCAAACAAAAGTGCATTGAGATCAATCCTGACCCAAGTCATGAAAGCAATCGCAACAAGTCCCATAGCCAGCGCAGAATGAGACATTAATCCCAAAAGCGCATCCGATGCGAGCCCGCCCTTTTTTTGCAGATATAGCAGAAGCACTGATATCAAAACCGCGATGAAAAAGACGGACGCCATAATGTTGATTTCAAGAAAGATTGCCAGCGAAACACCAAGCACAGCAGAATGCGCAAGCGTATCACCAAAATAGGAAAGCCTGCGCCACACTACAAAACATCCTAGTGGCCCTGCCACAAGCGCAATGCCAATACCCGCAACAAGTGCTCTAACAAAGAAATCATCAAACATTAGGCTGATCCTCTTTGTCTTTTCTTTTGTTGTCTGTGCTATGGTCGTGGTCATGATGATGGCCATCATCGGGGTGACAATGCTCTGTAATAGAACCATCAGCGTGCAAGACTGTACCATCTGGCAGATGCTGGTGGTCATGCTTATGCTGATAGACTGCAAGTGAGCCAACCGCCCTTTCGCCAAATAGGTGCTTATACTCTGAACTTTCCGCAACAGCACCAGGCGTACCTTGACAGCAAACATGCCCATTAAGACAAATAACGCGATCTGTGGCCGCCATCACAACATGTAAATCATGGGATATCATCAAAATACCGCACTGCAATTCATCCCTGATTTCAACTATTAGATCATAAAGCGAAATTTCACCTGCAAAATCGACCCCCTGAACCGGTTCATCCAGCACAAGCAGTTCAGGCTTTCTGGCAATCGCTCTTGCCAGAAGAACGCGTTGCAACTCTCCACCAGAGAGGTTTCGAAGTTGTGATTTTTTCAAATGCTCAACAGATGTGCGTTTGAGGTTCTCACTGATTTCTGACTTGGAAAGGCTGGCTGTAATCGACATGAAACGCTCGACAGTCAAAGGCAACGTCCAGTCAATTTCTATCTTTTGCGGCACATAACCGATACGCAGATAATTACTCTGTGTGCGCTTTCCTTCGTCGAGTTCACAAATCCCCAAAATGGCTTTGGCAGTTGTCGATTTGCCAGAACCGTTTGGCCCAATAAGCGTAACAATTTCTGCCGGAGCAATGGAAAAACCAACGCCTCGCACGAGCCATTTGCCATTACGATAAACGCCTGCATTTTCAATGCTAACCAACGGGTTCAATTTCAACACTGCACAACTTTCTTGAACTTAGGCACTTGAACTCACGGCCTGACTTGTGTAATCGATATGTAATAACATAACATTTCTTGGAAACCAATCATGTTACGAACATTATTTATCGCATTATCCTCTACATTGGCAATCTCAACTGCAAATGCTGCACCAAATGTTGTGGTTTCCATCAAGCCTTTGCATTCATTGGCATCAGGCGTGATGAAAGGCGTTGGTGAACCAGAATTATTATTAGACGGCGCGACCTCCCCTCATGATTTCAATTTAAAACCATCTCAGGCCAAAAGCATTCAGGATGCTGATCTTGTCATCTGGGTTGGTGAAGGACTTGAAGGTTTTCTTGTTAAATCCTTGGAGAACTTGGAGGGCAAAACAGATACCCTTGAACTAATGGATATCAAAGGTATTTCGTTGTTGGATTATCGAGAACATGATGACCACGACGACCATGAGGAACATAAAGATCATGATGAAGACAAAGAACACAAACATGAAGAGCATGCTGAAGATAAAGACCATAATCATGACCATGATGAGCACAAACACGAAGAGCATTCCGAAGACAAAAGCCATTCAGACCACGATCACGAAGAACATGCGGAGCATAAAGATGAGCATGGGCACGCGCATGGCGATGGCAAAGACCCACATGTTTGGCTAGACATCGACAATGCAAAAACCATTACAATGGAAATTGCGAAAACACTTTCAAAAAACGATCCTGAAAATGCAGAAACTTATACAGCTAATGCAAAAGGCATGATCGAAAAATTAACTGCACTTGATACTAAGCTGAAGGCAACCATCGAAGATAATCGTTCACAAAAATACGTTGTATTTCACGATGCTTACCAATATTTCGAAAAACACTTTGGCTTGGCAAAGGCAATTTCCATAACGCTTAATCCGGAAGTGCAGCCAAGCGCTTCCCGCATCAAGGAACTTCAACATGAAGTCGAAGAAAACAATATTTCGTGCTTGTTTAGCGAACCACAATTCTCGCCAAAAGTTTTAAATGTGGTTGCAGAAAATACTACAGCTTCAATTTCAACACTCGACCCGCTTGGTAGTGAAATCGAAAAAGGCGAAGATCAATATTTCCAGATGATGACGACACTGGCTAACCGTTTTGACGAATGCCTAAAATAACCGACTGAAAAATTATTGTGGTTTTATATCTGTAAAACTTGCTTTCTTATTAAAATCGCTGCATGGCATGGCTCAATTTTAATAAGAACATGCCTTAAGGTGTAAATGCTCATGGCAGATTTTCCATCGCCATTATTAAACGGATATTACGAATTCCGTTCTGGTAATTTTCTCGAAGAAAAACAACGTTACGAAACACTGGCTGAAAAAGGTCAGAAACCAAAAACCATGGTGATTGCCTGCTGTGACAGTAGATCTGCACCAGAGACAATCTTTAATGCGCATCCAGGTGAAATGTTCGTCGTTCGTAATGTAGCAAACCTGGTACCTCCTTATGGACCTGATGATGGCTTTCATTCTACCTCCGCTGCGCTTGAATTTGCAGTACAGGCATTGAAAGTGGAAAACATTATTGTAATGGGGCATGGGCGGTGCGGCGGCGTAGCTGCATCACTCAACAGCAAACTTGAACCCCTGTCTCCTGGTGACTTCATAGGTAAATGGCTTGAACTCTTGCGACCATCCGCAGCCTCGATAGCAGATAATGAGTTATTAACACCGGCCGAACGCCAAACAGCTCTTGAACATGTTTCCATTCGCCACTCCATTGCTAACCTTCGAACATTCCCTTGCGTCTCCATTCTTGAAGGCAAGGGACGTCTCACGCTTCATGGTGCATGGTTTGATATATCGCATGG
>CALAIO010000024.1 GCA_937923355.1 uncultured Rhizobiaceae group bacterium
ATCGATGGCGTTGTTTACAAGGTTGATGATCTTGGTTTGCAAGCAAGGCTGGGTTTGAAGTCACGTGTTCCACGCTGGGCAATTGCGCATAAATTTCCTGCTGAAAAAGCCTGGACGATTTTGCGCGATATCGAAATTCAGGTAGGGCGCACCGGTGCCTTAACGCCTGTAGCACGACTGGAGCCTGTTACTGTGGGTGGGGTCGTCGTCACCAATGCTACGCTTCACAATGAAGACTACGTCAAAGGCGTAGGCAGCAAGGGTGAGATTTTACGCGATGGCAAAGATTTGCGCGTCGGTGACCATGTCATGTTGCAACGGGCTGGCGATGTTATCCCGCAAATTCTTGATGTGGATTTGGATAAACGTCCCGCAGGTGTCGACCCATTTGAATTTCCAACATCTTGTCCAAAGTGCGGGAGCCATGCGGTTCGTGATGTAAATGAGAAAACTGGAAAAACGGATTCCGTAAAGCGTTGCACAGGCGGACTGATTTGTCCTGCGCAAGCGGTCGAACAGTTGAAGCATTTTGTCTCGCGCGGTGCGTTGGACATTGACGGGTTGGGTGACAAACAGGTTGAAGCTTTTTATGAAGCTGGCCGGATTGCAGATGCTGCCGATATTTTCACGCTGCGCGAACGTGATGCGCGCTCACTCAAAAAGCTGAAAGATATGGAAGGGTGGGGTGCTACCAGTGCGGCTAAACTCTTTGATGCGATTGATGCTGTGAGGGAAGTTGATTTTTATCGCTATATTTTCGGTCTTGGCATTCGCCATGTGGGCGAACAGACAGCGAAAGATTTGGTCAAGACTTATGGCGATGTTGAAACCTTTCATAAGGCAATGCTGAATTTGGCAGACCAGCAAGTCTATGATGATCTTCTTTCTGTTGATGGGATTGGCACAACAGTCGCAGAAGCCTTGAAGGAGTTTTTCTCTGAACCTCGAAACCTGGATGTCTGGAACAGGCTTCTTGAGGAGGTCAATCCAAAGCCAGCAGAACAAGTAGCAATGGATAGTCCTGTCGCCGGTAAGACGGTTGTCTTTACAGGTTCACTAGAGCAGATGACGCGTGACGAAGCCAAAGCCATGGCAGAACGCTTAGGAGCTAAGGTTTCTGGTTCTGTTTCTAAGAAAACGGATTTGGTTGTGGCAGGGCCTGGCGCTGGTTCCAAGCTTAAGAAAGCAGAAGAGTTGGGTGTTGAAACAACCGATGAAGACGGTTGGTTTGTCTTGATTGGGCGCGAGTGAGCAATATTCTTCGTTGTAGAGAGATTAATTGCTGGTAATTCCTGCAAACTGTCATAAACATCATGAAATGAAAAACGAATCC
The DNA here is from genome assembly GCA_937923355.1 of uncultured Rhizobiaceae group bacterium. Next base: position 1,334 of record CALAIO010000024.1, read on the forward strand.
CAATTTTGGACAGGAACCAAAGACTGTCTTCCCATTATGTTTGCAGTATGTTTCTTCGCCATGTTGTTTGGTGCAACAGGGGTAAACAATGGGCTGACTTTTGGTGAAACGGTACTTTCCAGTGCAAGTGTGTTTGCTGGTGCTAGCCAATTTGTCTTTTTGGATTTATATGGTCAGCAAGCACCTGTCTGGTCTGTTTTGCTGGCTGTTTTCGCGATTAATTTCAGACATGTTTTATATTCGGCTTCTCTCGGACGATATATGGATGGTTTTTCGTTTTCTCAGAAGTATTCCGCTTTCTTCTTTCTTTGCGACCCGCTTTTTGGGGCAGGGGAAATACGGGCGCAAAAGCAAACGCTGAAACCTTCCTATTATTTTGGCTACGGTATTCCGCTTTATTTTATATGGATTGGATTTACGGCTTTAGGAGCAGGATTTGGGAAACTGATTACCAATCCGCAGGCCTTTGGGTTTGATATGCTTTTATCGATTTATTTTCTGTCCTTGCTTATGGGCTTTCGCACCAGACCAAATTGGCTGGCTTCTGTATTGGCAAGTGGAATTGCTTCTGTTCTGATTTATAAAACCATTGGCTCGCCATGGCATATTATGCTTGGGGCATTGGTAGGCATTATGCTGGCTGCGATGATTGGCAAGCCCGAAGATAAGAAGGTGAAATCTGATGTTTGATTTTTTCTTGTCTGCTGCGACGCCTGGTAATGTTTGGTTCGTTATTATTTTAACTGGCTTGGTTACCTATATCACGCGCTCTGCGGGACACGTGGTTTTGGCAAGGTTCAAAAACCTTCACCCAAGGGTTGAAGCTGGGCTGGAAGCAGTTCCAGGGGCTGTGTTGGTGACCATCGTTCTGCCACCTGCGTTGACGAATGGCCCCTTGGAATTGATTGCAATGTTGGCGGCACTTCTTGCGAGTTTTCGACTATCGCCAATTGGTGTACTTGCCGTCGGTATGGCGATAGTTGTTGGTGGTCGTTCATTGGGCTTTTAAGTTGGCTATTATCTCCTTGATAGGCCACGACCGTAAAATCCATGTCCCTTAAAGTGGCCTCTGAATTTGCTTTTATGATGAAACCTGCCATGGCGGGAAAATCTGCTTGATCTGTGATGACCTCTGTTGAAGCTGCGACCATGACCTTTAAAGCTGCTGCGGTGACCACGGTGAAAGCCTCTTCCTCTAAAGCCGCCTCTGTGTCCGCGGAAGCCGCGCTTGAAGCCAACCTGAACCAAGTCGCCAGCCTGAGTTGTTTGCGTCAGCGGGACAGGGTTGATGTTAAGGGGAGCTGCTTGTGCCGTTGTCGCAAAACCTGCGCCGGTTGCGAAAATCGTTGCGGTAGCGATTATTGCGTAACCTGTTTTTTTAATGCTTTGAGTGAACATGTTTTAATTCCTCTTTCCAGAAACAAACTATTCGTTTCTTGCTGTAATAAAGAATTAACCAAAACAGATATGGATGCCGTGCAATATCGCACACATGCTTCAATGCTTTGATATAATTGTAAAAATTTATTCTTATGGCTCTTTTACGCTATGGAGTTAGTAGCTGCTTTCAGCCATTCCAGAGTCTCCCCGTCGAGATGTGGGGACAGTTTTTCAAGAACCTTTGCATGATAGTCATCGACCCAATTTCTCTCAT
>CALAIO010000025.1 GCA_937923355.1 uncultured Rhizobiaceae group bacterium
AACCGTTTTTGTTTGGCCGTTTCAAGCATAAAGGCCGAACCGTCTATCTCACGGGTCTTGCGGGTAATCCTGTCTCGTCACTTGTGGCCTTCAACGTCTTTGTAAAACCGCTCATCCAAAAACTATCAGGCCAGGATGCAACCGCCCTGCAACGCGTCCCCGCAGTGCTTGGCTGTGACCTGCCGGAAAACGACGAACGCGCCGAATACATGCGCGCAACGCTCAGCATCTCGGAGGATGGCAAACGCATCGCCACGCCTTTCACCAAACAAGACTCATCCATGCTGGCCAATCTGGTTCGTGCTGATTGTCTGGTTTACAGAGCCGTCAAAGCACCTGCTGCAAAGGCTGGTGATGCTTGTGAGGTTGTGCTGATTAGTTAGTTTGTTTTCTTTCTTGATTTTCTCCCCTTCCTTTCTGGAGGAGGCAGGCCATTAGCCCCCTCACTCCGTCATCCTAGGGTCCCTAGGATCTAAACAGGTTTGGATAGTGTAGAACTTCTAAGTTAGGTAAGATTTACAACTTCTCCACTTACTGTTTCTTTTGCTGGCTTGCGTAGATCCTAGCCACAAGGGCTAGGATGACGGACGCGGGTGTGCATTCACTCGCCCGAATTCGAACGGTGGTATATAAGATACACATTCCTCCCCTCCGTGGCAGCAGAAAGTTTGGCGACTAGCCAAACTGCTACTGCGCGAACGGTCGAAAGCGTGGATACGCTTTCGAAACAGGGATTAAGCACAACTGTGAGGGCTGAATAATAAATGCCCGTATGTGCTGGGCTTTCAGCCCTCACGCGGAGATTTGATGTCAGTGTCGGACTACTCAGGCACACTGTTCCGACAAAACCTCTAGGATGATTTCGCATCCGTAAGCGATCCACTGCCCAATCTGATTTGCTGCTATCAACAAACCACCGATTGATATCAGCGAAGCAATGCCTTTGCATTGTTCGCCAATAAATAACAAAGCAAATCCTATTGATTTGTTCGCCAACAAACTATGGCCACCGCCGCTCCGCTTTCAGCAAGACATAAAACAATAGACGCGTTCTACGGTTGTGCATCTTGCTGATGAAAAGATTATGCAGGAGGGTTTGAAAGCGGGGATAAGTTTTTTCTTCCCCTCTCCCCTTGTGGGGTTCGTAGAACGGGGAGCGACACGTGGCGCGAGCCTTGGTTGGCTACCTGCGCAAAAGCGCAGACGCTCGGGTGAGTGGTATAATGCCAGCCACATATACTTTGTCTCGACATTACCCCTCATCCGACGCCTATCGCTAACGCTCAAGTGCGCCATCTTCTCCCACACAGAACGTTTTGTAGGAGAAGGGAAGATATTCATTCCCCAACTCTCGTCATCCCGATCGCCATGGGAACCGAGATGACGAGTGAGGCTGGCATAGAATATTAATTGGAAGATTAAGTGTATTTAGTAAACTCTCACTTATTCTTTCTGTTATAGTATTTGGGGTTGTTGGTAATAGTAGGCTTGGTGATGAGTCGTCATTGAATTGTCAATTTTATAATACTATAAGTTTTAGAAGTGTAGTTGCATTTTGGTAAATTTGAAAATGAATTTATGAAGAAGTTAAATTTATTTACTTTGATTTTTTCATTGTCACTTTTGTTTGGTGCAGTGATTCCTGCTTACGCTTTATCATGTAGACCAAGCCATCAGTCAAAATTGTATGCTCAAGCTGATTTAAGATCTGAAGCGTCTATTTTTATTCTTATATCTATCGATGAAGTAAATTATTTTGTGGAAGGCTCAAAAATCTGTAATTCTATTAAGTTTGAGAGTAAGCACGTATTCGATGAAAAAAGCATAAATCTAAATGAAATAAGCTTTTGTATTGGAGGTGAATTTAGCAAAAATCTTAGTAGAGCCGATTTGCAACAAGAGTTAGATGGGGTATCGCTCTGGAATACTTACCTGTTAGGATGGGAAAAAGATCGTTTATCGATTATCGGAGTAACCAATAAACCGCCTTTAAAAGGCACGTTCGAGGATATAAATTTTTCTTCAGAATATAGGTTTATATATTCGTCTTGTTTTGGATACTTTACAAAACCAATTTTAAATGAAGAACAAAAATTGCCTATAAAACAGATTGTCGATGAATTTCAATCGACATTAAGCTCAATTAGAAATTCAAAAATTATAGATAAATGAATGCCTTCTGGCTGACAAACCGTCACCACCCACTTCACCACTGCCCAATAAATATCCCCGCCCCTAAGACCAAAATCCCGCCTAGCATAATCTGAACCACGGCTTTTAACCAAGGCGTTTCCATGTATTTGTTCTGTATCCAGGTAATCACGAACAATTCCACAAAGACAATTGCAAAGGCGACGTAGGTTGCTATCCAGAAGTCCGGGATGAGATACGGCAACGCGTGGCCTAGGCCGCCTACTGTAGTCATGATACCGGTTGCAAGGCCGCGTTTTATGGGGGAGCCACGGCCAGAGATTACGCCGTCATCGGAGGCTACTTCTGTGAAGCCCATGGAGATGCCAGCGCCGATAGAGGCGGCGAGGCCAACAAGCAACGTTGTCCATGTGTCTTGCGTAGCAAAGGCAGTAGCGAAGATGGGGGCGAGCGTTGAGATCGAGCCATCAATCAAGCCAGCCAGACCCGGTTGCACATAAGTCAGCACAAATTGTTTATGTTCGTTTGCCGCTTCCTCATCCTTGATGTCTTGGGGCACATTTGTTGCTTCTGCATCTTGCGCGGCAGCCATATGACCAGCTTCCGCCGCAGCCAGATCACCCAGCAATTTGCGAATGGAGGCATCCGTGGTTTGTTTCACCGCTGCATTATAAAAGCGGTAGGCTTGCGCTTCCATTTCTGCTGCCTGGCTTCGAACCTCATCAACACCAAAGGGTTTCACCAGCCAATCAGGTTTGCGATTGTAAAACCCAGACACATGCTCACGTCTTATCAGCGGAATGAGCTCACCAAACTTTTCCTGATGCAGTTCAATCAACCATTGGCGGTGCTGGTTTTCTTCCGCCACCATTTCATCAAAGAGCTTGGCACTATCAGGAAAACCCTCACGCAGGCTCTCTGCATAACTTGCATAGATGCGCGCATCATCTTCTTCCGATGAAATCGCAAGCGCTAGAATTTCCTGTTCGCTGAGAGATTTAAAAGAACGTTTGTTGACGGGTAAAAATCTTGAAATCATAATAAGCCTCTTTAGAATAATTCTAAAGTAAAAGATTGGCACGAATGTTGCAATCTTTTGATTGGAAATAAAATCATGAATTTTGCAGCGCGATCAATTTATTGACTACGTAAGTAACTTTTGCGCATATTACCTTACGTCAAATTCTGCTTATATTACCTAACGTAACAAACTCGTTAAAAATAGGAAAAATACAATGGAAGTAAGCACAACACCAACAGCAGCAACAAACGCAGGCATTGATGCAGGCGCAGTAGGCGGCGGTAACTCACAGCTAACACAAGCATTTGATCGTGCTATTGCTGAAGCTCAACAGACTTTGGCGACAACAACTGTAAAAGGCGCTGACTTGCGCGCATTACAACAAAGCGCTCGATAAACATTTTATCAGTCTTAAAATTTATAACCCCGTTCCTTTTTGGCACGGGGTTATTTTTTGTCTCAAATTAATCCAGATCAAACTCAAGTGTTTTGACCTGCTGGAACTTGCCCGTATCCATGAGAGCCTTAATCACAGCATCGTTCGGTTGTTCATCAAGATAGAGAAGTGCAATTGCATCTCCGCCAGCCTCATTACGGCCAAGGTGGAAGTTCGCAATATTTAACCCGGCCTGCGCCATTGCCAAACCCAGGACGCCGATAATGCCTGGTTCATCGTGGTTGGTTGTATAAAGCATGTGACGACCCACATCGGCATCCATGTTAATGCCTTTAATCTGAATAAAGCGAGGCTTGCCATCAGAGAAGACCGTACCTGCAATTGAGCGTTGGCTGTTCTTTGTCGTAATCACAAGCTTCATGTAGCTGTCGTAGATACCAGACTTGTCCTGCTTGGTTTCAGAAACCTGAATGCCACGCTCTTTCACCATCACAGGCGCAGAAACCATGTTCACATCAGCCACCTGTGGGCGGATGAGGCCTGCAAGGGTAGCGCTTGTTAGCGCATTGGTATTCATGTCCGCAATCGCACCATCATAGATGATCTCGACCTTGACGATCGGGTCGTCGTTTACCTGACCAACAAAGGCACCAAGATAACCGGCAAGTTTGATGAAGGGCACAAGGCGCGGTGCTTCTTCCGCCGTAATAGATGGCATGTTGATCGCATTGGATACAGCGCCATTGATCAGGAAGTCAGACATTTGTTCTGCCACCTGAATGGCAACATTTTCCTGCGCTTCAGAAGTTGAGGCACCAAGGTGCGGTGTACAAACAACATTTGGAAGACCAAAGAGCGGGCTTTCTTCTGCGGGTTCTACTTCAAATACATCAAAGCCAGCGCCAGCAACTTTACCTGCCTTGATCGCTTCAGCAAGCGCTGCTTCATCAACCAGACCACCGCGTGCACAGTTTACAATGCGAACGCCCGTTTTCATTTTGGCAATGGCATCTGCATTAATCATCTTTGCAGTTTTGTCGGTCTTCGGTACGTGTAGCGTGATGAAATCAGCGCGTGGCAGAAGCTCATCCAGCTCTACTTTCTCAACGCCCAATTGCTTGGCACGTTCTTCAGAAAGGAACGGGTCAAAGGCAATCACTTTCATGCGCAGACCAATCGCGCGTTCGGCAACGATTGCACCGATGTTGCCGCAACCGATAAGACCGAGCGTTTTGTTGGTAATCTCAACACCCATGAATTTGGACTTTTCCCATTTCCCCGCTTGGGTGGATGCGTCTGCCGCAGGAATTTGCCTTGCCACCGCAAACATCAGCGAGATCGCATGTTCTGCCGTGGTGATGGAATTGCCAAATGGCGTATTCATCACGATGATACCCTTGCGAGAGGCGGCAGGAATTTCAACGTTATCGACACCAATGCCAGCACGACCGATAACTTTCAGGTTGGTTGCCTTTTCAATCATATGCGCCGTTGCCTTTGTGGCAGAACGAATTGCAAGCCCATCATATTGGTCGATCACTTCGTAAAGCGCATCTTTGTCTTTTCCCAAGTCAGGTTGGAAATCGACATCGACACCGCGTTCACGAAAAATGTTTACGGCAGTTTCAGAAAGTTTGTCAGAGACAAGAACACGTGGTTTTGTAGTTGGAGCCATGATGGCCTCCTTTATAAATTTGAATAAATGGAATTAAGCGATTGTGGCAAGCTGGGTATGAAACGCCCAATCAAGCCAGGGCATAAGCGCTTGAAGATCGGAAGCTTCAACAGTGGCACCTGCCCAGATGCGAAGACCCGATGGGGCATCGCGGTAAGAGCCGATATCGAGCGCCACGTTTTCTCTTTCCAAAAGCTGAATCATGCTTTTTGCGAAGGCTGCTTGTTCGCTTGCTTCAAGCCTAGCAATACGTTCATCTGCAATTGAAAGACAGACAGACGTGTTGGATCGCGTCGCTGGATCAACCGCCAGATTTTCAATCCAGGGCGTTTGGCTTACAAAAGCATCAATCACCGCAAAATTTTCATCTGCACGTTTCATCAGACCTCTAAGACCGCCAATGTCCTTCGACCATTCGAGCGCATCAATGTAGTCTTCA
>CALAIO010000026.1 GCA_937923355.1 uncultured Rhizobiaceae group bacterium
GCAGCGGGGAACTGCGGCCAGAAAACCATAATCCAGAGACGGGGATCATGCTTTAAGATCAAAGTCATTAAGATGACTTTGGGGGATTCAATTTTAACTTTCAGCTGCCTTGCCCAGACCGTCCTCAAGCGAAGTGTCCAGTGTTTCTTGTGCAGGATCAGGCTTTTCGATTTCGCCGTCCAGAAGTGTGTCAGCGATAAGACCCGCATTTTGGCGCAATGTTAATTCAATTTCATCAGCAATTGCCGGGTTTTCAGCCAAGAAATTCTTGGAATTTTCACGGCCCTGACCAAGGCGCTCTGAATTATATGAGAACCACGCACCTGACTTTTCAACAATACCGGCTTTGACACCCAGATCGATAAGTTCACCGCGCTTTGAGACACCCTCGCCATACATGATGTCAAATTCAACCTGTTTGAATGGCGGTGCGAGTTTGTTTTTTACAACTTTAACACGTGTTTGGTTACCGACAACTTCATCGCGATCTTTAATGGCGCCAATACGGCGAATATCAAGACGAACAGATGAGTAGAACTTAAGTGCATTACCCCCTGTTGTTGTCTCAGGAGAACCAAACATCACGCCAATTTTCATACGAATTTGGTTGATGAAGATAACCATTGTATTTGAACGCGAAATAGATGCTGTCAATTTACGAAGCGCCTGGCTCATAAGGCGGGCTTGAAGACCAGGAAGTGAAGCTCCCATCTCGCCTTCAATCTCAGCACGTGGTGTAAGCGCTGCAACAGAATCAACCACAAGCACATCAACAGCACCAGATCTAACCAACGTATCGGCAATTTCCAATGCTTGCTCACCTGTATCTGGCTGGGAAATAAGCAGCTCTTCCAAATTCACACCAAGCTTACGTGCATAGACTGGATCAAGCGCATGTTCCGCATCAACGAAAGCACAAATACCACCGGTTTTTTGAGCTTCTGCAATTGTGTGCAGTGTCATGGTTGTTTTGCCTGATGATTCAGGGCCATAAATTTCAATCACACGACCTTTTGGAAGACCGCCTATACCCAATGCAATATCAAGACCCAAACAGCCTGTAGAGACTGTCTCGATCTCTACAACTTGCTCATTCTTGCCAAGCTTCATAATTGAACCTTTGCCAAATGCGCGTTCAATCTGCCCTAATGCTGCTTCTAATGCTTTGGTTTTATCCACGTTCTTGTCGCCTTCAACCAGTCTCAATGAATTCTGTGCCATGATTATCACCCTTCGTTATATAGAGGTATCCCCGAATGTCGCTATCCACTGTTGGCTTACTGTGATAGCATCTGATAATCATTTGTACTATTTTTGTTCTCCCTTTGTCAATACGAACAAGATATTGAAATATATAGTTATTTCAATTTTGTTCCTCTCTTGTTCTCAAAAATCAGGAACGCATGTATCCCCTTGCGACATGTAGCGATTCATGCTATAGTATTCGTATGAAACAAATTACATTAAAACAATTTCAATCTCGCTTCCCTAATGACGATTCTTGCCTAGAGCATTTGAAAAATGTTCGTTATGGCGAGAAGCACACATGCAAATCATGTGGTAAGAAAGCAAAATACTATCGCGTATCTACAAGACGCTCATATTCATGTGAGCATTGCGGTAATCAAATATACCCTACTGCTGGCACACCTTTTGAAAACACTCGCACACCGCTTACAGACTGGTTTCATGTCATGTTCATGTTTACCAAGTCTCGCAATGGTGTATCAGCAAAAGAAGTCCAAAGAACGATTGGAGTTACATATAAGACCGCTTGGCGCATGTGTAACCTTATTCGCCAGTATATGGGCTATGTAGATGGTGATACCCCTCTTGGTGGCACAAAAGACTATAGTGGCATTGTTGAAATCGACGAAGCTTATATTGGCGGTAAAGACAAACAAGGTAAAAGAGACAAAGCTGTTGTACTTGGCATGGTTGAGCGCGGCAGAAACGGCTACGAAGGCAACGTTATTGCACGTCACATACCTTCACGCGCATCTAAGTATGTATTCCCTGCAATCGCACACAATGTTGTGGCTGGTTCTAAAGTGGCAACAGATAGCGCACCAGTTTACAATGAACTAACTGAGAATGGATACTGGCATAAGACAGTGAACCACTCAGAAGGCGAATACGTTCGCGGTAATGTTCACACAAATACAGTCGAAGGCTTCTGGTCTAACGTTAAGCGCTCAATAAATGGCACTTACATCAAGGTTTCTGATAAGTGGCTGCAGACTTACCTTTGGGAGTTTGAGTATCGTTACAACTTTCGGAAGCGTCCGCAGATGATGATGGAACTGCTTTTGCAGGGGTTTCCAAAGGTGGCTTCGTAGCCATTGCGTGGAGTAATTGATCGAATTTATCTGTCATTTGCTATTCTTCTTCTTGTTTATGGAAAAGGAGAACTTCTCTTTCTGTCCATTGCGCTACCCTTCGGTATACCCCAACAATCTTTGCTGGAGCAATTAATAGTTCAATAGTAGACCCAATAACCTCGCCAATCACTTCGATTGTGCAATGCCTTCTACTTGATGAAGTTTCCAGCCATTTTAAACTCTTATTATCCGAAACAAGAGTGAATTCTGGGTCTTCAATATCTTCGGTGAACACTACGCTAATGAAGTTTTTGTTGCTCACCCTAGAGCCTGCATTGTTCTTTAGCCAACTTTGATGAAGTACTGGCCCTCGATCTGATAAGAATTTAGCATTTGGCTCTCCATCTTCATCTTCAAAAAATATTTTAACGGAAATACCTTCATTTACCTTATGTGCGTTTCTAAGGTTTACGATTTTTCTAACAAGCGCATCAAATGATAAATATATCACGCCACCAAGAAAGACCGCACCAAAAAATAGCGACCAAATAGCGTTTATACCTTCAAACATTGGCTGCGCCGTTCCTGCTATTATGGACTTGAACCAATCCACATAACCAACCTCTTCTCCAGCTAGCTGTAAGTTCCAAACGATGAATTCTCGGAAGAGTTCCGCACATATCAATATGGAGAAGCCAAAAATCCATTTTCTCATTAATAATTCCCCACACGAATCTAAGTATTTGTATTATATCAAATACTCCGATACATGTCCAAAGGGGATACACGCCATCAGGAACGCACTGACTTAGATTCCTTGAGAACACTTATAACACTGTCAGAAAAAGAAAAATATGTACGCTCCATGATATGGGCGCACTATAGCAGGTATATTTGGACGGAACATGCGCTCCGTCCAAATGAAAAATGTGATAGACTTAAAACTTACCGACCACGTTAAGGAATACACCTTCGTCATCATATGTAAGGTCGGTGATGTCATCTGAGAACTTGCCGAAGTTATAGCCAACACCGACTTTAAGGTTGTTCCCTACATGGCGGTAAAGGGCTGTAACAGCACCAAAGTCTGTTGTATCAATTTCCGGCGTATGTAGTACACGACCTTCTAGCAATAGGTCCCAATTTTTAACAACGTGCCAGTCAAAACGAACAATCCCAAGGTGTGCTGAAGATTTTACAAAATCATCTGCTGCTCTGGTGTTTGACACTTCGCCGATACGGAAGCCGTATTTCGCACCAACACTCCAATGCTGGTTGATGTCATAGATAAAGTCTGCGGAAAGAATATGGCTACGTTGTGCAGGCCCTAATGTCGTGCCTTGCTGTGTAACCTGATCAGGACCTGGTAGATCATACAAGTAGTTATACTTAAACAAGGCGTTTAACTTGTCATCATTGACGGGACGATAAGCATAGCCAACGCTTGCCTCAATATAGTCTCCGTCAAGGAATGCTGCCTGATCAGATTCCGATATGGCAGCATCAACATTTAACAACAGACGCCAGTCATCGCTTTGCTTTTGGATAAGCCCTGCACTTAGCAAGAAAGTGTTTCGGTCAAGACCAGCGGATGAAGACTCTTCAAACCTTGCCTCACCTTTTAGATGCCAGGTAAGTGTGTCTTTTTCGTTGTACCCAACGCTTGCAGATACTGCGACACGTTCAAGGCTACCCGCCACAGGATCACTCACATCACCATATTCAATGGCACCACTAACGGACCATAGTGCATTTGGTGTATAGGTGACACCATAAGCCGAAGTCAGAGAGCGGCTCTGCCCAGTCAGGTCGTATGAATTTTCCAGGAATACACTCCAAAGATCACTATACTTATGACGTGCACCGGCAACAATAGCACTTGTGTCAGTTCCATTAAGTGGTGTTGTGGAATAACGCGCAACATCAGGGTTTACACGATAGCCAACGTAATAATGGTCATCCGCAGTTGGGTCATATGTGACACCTGCTTCACCACCCCAGCCAGTTGTGCCCCAGGAAACTTCACCTGTAAGAGCAACTTTTTCTGTAACACGAACCTCGGCACCTACACCTACTCTGTCGTTACGTTCAACATCGCCTGAGCGATCAACGGTAGCTTGGCCAAATATCCAGCCTTTACGGTCTTCATCTGGTTGGTAGGTTAAGCGTGCCGCAACATCCGTACGGCTACCATTGGAATTTGCAACACCCGGGTTTTTCAACTCAAAATGTTTACCACCAATAGCAAGCTGCCAATGTGGATCAAGAGCGAATTCAACTTCTGCATCCGCCTCACGATTTACACGACCGTCAGCATCCGAATAATCTTCATAACCAAAACGGTAGCGAAGATCTTCTGTCATTTCCACTTCTGCAAAAATGCCCCAGATTGTTTGATCAACTGATGTTTCATAATCCAGGGAAGAGAAGCCTGCTTCACGACGCTCATAGTAAGCGCCAATCTGTCCTTTTTTATTAGGATCAATGTCAGACACGTCTACATGTAATTCACCGCGGTAAGCGCGCGCTTCACGATTTGCAACACCTGTTGTTGCCACGTCATCAATGGTTAAACCACCATTGATTGAGTTTGAAGTTCCAAAACCTGGCCCTTTACTTTGGGCAACTTCGCCACGGATGTAAGATTTTTCACCCAGACGAACTTTAATATCTGCTTCCAGGACTTCATGGTCTGCAACGCCTGTCTCTTCGACTAAAGCGCTCGCGCCAATTTGTACGTTATCATGAATCCATGCTTGCGCACGCCCACCATAGGAGTAGCCATCCACATCGCCCAAAGCTGGTGTAAATTCATATTGTGCAACAAGATTAACAACATCATCGCCAAGCGCACCTTCGCTGACCAATGATGTACCATTAGCAGTAGAAGAAAGAGGTTGCTTCAAAATGATGACACCCTGAATATAATCAATCTCATAATCTTCGCCGTAACGCAGTGTTTTACGCGAACGCACGATGCCAGAAACCGGATCACGAACTTCTATTGAAATCGTCTCTGAACCACGCGTAAGGTCTTGGCGTGTGAGGAAATAAACAGAACCACCAGTACCGCGTAAAATGTCACGCTGAGGAAGCGTATCTGGTTGTGCTGCATAAGCTTCGACTTGTGCAACAGGTTCCCCAAAAGAAGTTACTTGTTCTGATTTTAGAACCGCACTTGCACCGTAAAGACCTCGCTCCATACGGGCGAATTCTGTACCGCTGATTTCTGTCTTGAAGTTACCCCAAAGGACATGGCTTTCGCCTTTTTCAAGACGCACATAAAACTTACCTTGTGTCGGCGCATCTTCGGTAATGGTGGAATCATCACCATATACAGGATAATAGTCATCCGGATCGATACGGCGCAGCAAGGATCTTGGGTCTTTTTCATCAAGATTAGAGAAGAGACTGTTTAATTCTTCTTCGCCAGTATCGGCAGCAGCGGTGAGAATGTACTCGCCCTTGATTTTACCTTTAAGATAAAACGCCAATCTACCCTTGGTGTAAGTGCTGTCGTATTCACCTGGTGCAGACTGAACAAGCGCACTGTCGCCAGAGCGAGCGCCAATTGTTAAGTCAGCCAGACCAACATAAAACCACTCATCGCGCGGGATGTTGATCTCACGGTCAAAGGAAAGCGCACCGTCTTTTGTACCACTTACATCAACTTCAACGATATGATCGCCAGGTGGCAAAATACGCTGAATGACAAATTTATTTTCATTATCAACCGCAACGCGCTCACCTAATGTGTCAACTGTATAACCAGGAGGTATATTTTGGCCAAAAACAGTAACTGCGCCACCATGAATAGGGATGTTTCTGATGTTTGTACGATCATCCCCTTCGCCTGCAGCAACAGGTTCTTCCAAAGGTGAGGTTTCATGCGTTGCAAGCTCTTGGCCTGTACGCGACAAACCTAAGGGAAGTGTTTCATCATAACGACCCGCCTGGTCATATACGCGAAGTACATAAGAATAGTCACCCTCACCTGTCTCAGGCATTACCCAAGTAGCATGATTGCCGGTAACGTTAATAACATCAAGAGGCTTGCCACGTTCCTCATTGCCACGTTCAAATATCCGTAGTTCTGATTTCGAAATCCAGTCAGGATAATTGGATGACGCACGAAACTTGATTTGTTGACCAGCAGTATAAGAATGGCGCAAATCTTCTGTTGAAACGTTCAAGATTGGTTTAACGCCAAGTCCATCAAACTTTACCTGAATGTCTACAGAATCAAGATCGATATCAGTCTGGCGCTGAATATCAACGGCTTGTGTTTCTAAAGGTGCTTCACCGCCGCTAGAGACACGCTCTCCATCAACGCTGATTGAGAAACCAGGTCCATCTAATGCAAATGTGTCATCAGCAAGTTCGGTATTAGGTGGCGCATCAACGACAGCCACCTGATTTGTGCCTGTTATGTCATCCGCTTTTGCAGAGGATGTCAGTAGTTCACCTTGAAACATCAGCAAACAGCAAGCTATTGCAGTTGTTGATACTAATGAAGATTTTGATCTGATCAAAATGTTTTTGTTTAACGTATTCATTTTTTGCCCTCGTATCACTTGCCTGCCACCACTCGAGTTTCAATCTCGAGATCATAGCTTGCGCCGCCACGCTTCCACTGTTTCTTAATAAGCCTAGAGAGTTTCCGCATTCTCTCACGACCCAGCTTTTTACCTTCACCATTTGCTTGATATGTAAGTCTCAAAACAGATGGTTCTTTTTCCAGATTGCTGATGAGCTTAGGCAGAGCCTTTTCAAGAGCTGCGCTTGGTTCACTGCCCGCAAAAGCAGCGCCATTTAAGTCAATGCGAACAACACGACTGATGGAAACACCAAAGTTCATCTTTGAAAGCTTGCCTCGTGTTAATCGAATAACACGCGGGTTCTCGGTTGTTACACGATAGCCAGTTGGCAAGGTACGCTCATCAAGTTTCAGAATAAAATTCGAACCAATGTCAGCATCAGGGATCATCGCACATGGCACATGGAAACGACCATGCTTGTCTGTAGTGATTAGCTCACCCTTAACAGTGGCAAGACGTACGCCAGGCATTCCACCCTCACCTTCGTCCTGATATCCATTACCATTGCGATCGTCATAAACCTTGCCGATGATATCACCGCAATCAAATACGTGCTCAATCTCGCGGCGTACAGTTGCAATACCAACGTTGGATATTCTGTTGCCGGTTGCTGGATCTTCTACCCATGCGCGGTTCTCAAACTCTGTTGCACTCGCTGCAGCACTCACTGCTACATTAAATGTCATGGTTACACTTGCGTTTGCAGGAATGGTTTGCCCTGCAAAGACCATGCGTCGCCCACTTACCGTTGGTTCGGTAGCAACACCATCAACAAGTGCTGTACCTGGGCGATAAATTAGACCAGCAGGCAAGAAATCAACGATATCAACACCAATTCGGTCAGTTGCAACAGTATTATTCACAGTTACTGTGTAGGGAATAATATCGCCAATTCTCGCTACCTGTAGGCCTGCTGTTTTATCAACAACCAAGCCATCTGGAGCTACTGGGACCAACCTAGTAATGGTAGGATCGTTTGTTGGATCACCATCATCATCTGATGTACCATTTGTGTCACCTGCTTCACCTAAATCAGGGTCTGAAGAGCTTTCTGAACCATCCCCTGTATCAGAGATGTCTGTTACACCATTGATAGACAGAGGTGCTGATGCAATCGCTGTTGCAGAGTTTTCTACACCACCAGCATCCATATCGCTTTGTTTGATTGTATACACAGCGGTAAAGGTGGTGCTGTCTTCAGCGCCAATTGCAAGAGATGTAAGTGGCCCACCTACAACAGCAGCAATACTATCAGCAATTGTAACGTCTGTTAGCTCAACATTACCTACATTTACCACTCTGAATGTGTATGTAATCGTGTCCCCTGCATCTGTTACTGTGGAATCTGCACCAAGATTACGGGTTGGAACTGAAGCATACTTAGTCAACATGATTTCCGGTTGCAGATCAGGAATTATAAGCACTGTAGGCTCATCCCCATCATTGCCAGGTGTACCATCTGTGTCAGTTCCTGCAGGATCAGCTATAGGTGTCGTCGTACCATTTGTTCCGTCAACATCAGGCTGCGAACCTGTATCTGATGTATCAGTCACAGGTGGAATACCTGTCAAAGGCGTTCCTGGATCAGGATTGCCTGAAGCATCTGTTGCAACGGCAGTTGAAGTGCCTGTTGCTGTGTTTGACACGCTACCTGCAGTTACATCATCTGGATGAATAACATAAGTTGCCGTTGCCGCTGTTAGCGGGCCTTCGCCAACTTCCAATGTACCATCAAAACCTGCGTCCACTGTTGGGCCTGTTGCGGCACCAGACAGAGCTGCAAGACCCGCGTCCGCAATCGATATATCCGCAAGAGCAGTGTTACCAGTGTTCTCAGCAGTAAATGTGAAGTTCACCGTATCGCCTGCATCACCAAAGATACCGTTACCGTTTGTATCATCAACTGAAGACACTGACTTAACAATTTCCAACTCAGGTGCAGGTACTGCCAAGGTAAGAACCGTAGGCTCATCGCCATCGTTACCAGCCGTGCCATCTGTGTCTGTACCTGCAGGGTCAGTGACTGTAGGTACACTACCATCTGTTGTATCGAGCGCAGTGGTTGACCCCGTATCAGAAGTATCCGTTACTGGCGCAAGCGCTGTGCCACCCGCATCAACCAGTGGTGTACCAGCATCAGGATTACCAGAAGCATCTGTTGCAACTGCAGTTGAAGTACCTGTTGCTGTGTTAGTGACAGAACCTGCTGCTACATCATCTGGATGTAGAACATAAGTCGCTGTAGCTGCTGT
>CALAIO010000027.1 GCA_937923355.1 uncultured Rhizobiaceae group bacterium
GAGAATTGATGCGGGTAATCATCGATGCGTCGTTCAGCAGCCGGAATACCCACATCATCAAGCAGCCCAATGGCACGTTTGCGCGCTTCATGTTCAGACAGAGGCAAATGCGTTCGGATGGTCTCAACTAATTGTCGTTCAATTGTGTATAACGGATTAAGAGATGTCAGAGGATCCTGAAAAACCATTCCGATGCGTTTGCCACGAATGGCCGACATGGTTTCACTTGGCAGATTGTCAATTCGCTCACCCTTCAACCAAATTTCTCCTGATGCAATCCTACCTGGAGGATCGAGTAATCCCATTATGGCTGAACCCGTCAGGGATTTTCCTGCTCCAGACTCACCAACCACCCCCAAAATTTCACCTTTGGCCAGGTCAAAGCTTACGCCATTAATAGCGGTCAATGGGCCATGCCTTGTTGGAAATTCGATTTTTAAATCTTTAACGCTGAGAAGAGGTGCGGACAATGGTTCTACCTCTATTTCAATTTTGGATTGAGCGCATCACGCAACCAATCACCAAGCAGGTTTACAGACAATGCAAGCGCCAGCAACGTTGCAGCAGGATAGAATAATATCCACCACTCACCAGAAAACAGAAACCCTTGACCAATACGAATTAAGGTGCCGAGCGATGGTTGTGTCGGCGGCGCACCAACGCCCAAAAATGAAAGGGTCGCTTCGGCAATAATCGCAAGTGCCAGTGATATGGTCGCGATAACCAACACAGGCCCAAGCGTATTGGGCAGGATGTGTTTTATCATGATCGAAAATGGAGAACGGCCAATCAACTGCGCAGCCTGAACATATTCCTTGTTGCGCTCCACAAGCGTTGCACCCCGCACAACACGTGCAAATTGCACCCAGTCAGATAGCCCAATGGCAATAATGAGAACCCATATTGCAACCTCATCGCGGTAGCTCGGTGGCGTAATACCCTTAGCGATACCAAAGATTAAAAGCGCAACGAGAATAGCAGGGAAGGTGAGCTGGATATCTGCAATGCGCATGATGATGGTATCCGTGCGTCCACCTGTGTAGCCTGCAATAAGACCCAGCGTTGCGCCTAGAACCATCGCAAACATAACGGCTGAGAAACCAACAAAAAGGGAAACACGCAAACCATATAGGATTGTCGAATATATATCGCGCCCTTGATCATCTGCGCCAAGAAAAAATGTGTCGCCTGTGAAGTCGTTCACAACACCAGGTTTTGAAAAACCATTCATAAGGTTGAGAGACCCAGGGTCAAATGGGTTTTGCGTTGCAATGATCGGGGCAAAAATGGCTGACAAAACGAGAAGCGTTGTTACTAGAAATGCACCCACGGCAACGGGTGAACGCCTAAATTTATAGAAAAAATCAGATGTCAGAAAATTGGAAACAGCAGCACTCATGTCTAATGTCCCCTTGTCGAGGCATCGGCACTGAGGCGCGGATCAATGGCAAAATAAAGCAGATCAACGATTAGATTGATCAAAACAAACATCGCTGAAATCAGCATCAAATAAGCAGCCATAACAGGGATGTCGACGAATTGAATGGCATTAATGAACAGAAGCCCGACACCTGGCCATTGGAAAACAGTTTCGGTAATAATGGCAAAGGCTATGATTGAACCAATCTGCAGACCTGTCACCGTAATCACAGGTACCATGGTGTTCTTCAGTGCATGACCAAAATTAATCGCACGGGTAGAAAGTCCGCGCGCACGCGCAAACTTGATGTAGTCGGTGCGCAAAACTTCCAGCATTTCAGCACGTACCAGCCGCATAATCAGCGTCATCTGATAAAGGCCAAGCGTAATCGCTGGCAAAATAATCGCTTTCAATCCGCTTTCTGTCAGAAAGCCAGTCGACCACCAACCAATCTGCACGACGTCACCACGCCCAAAACTGGGGAGCCAGCCAAGTTCAACTGCAAAAACATAAATCAGCAGAATGCCAATGAGGAACGTTGGTAATGAAACGCCGATTAGTGAGGTGGTCATGATAAAGTTTGCCATAAAACCATCTCGCCTGATGGCTGTAAAAACCCCCAATCCAACGCCGAATATAATGGCAAGTAAAGCAGAGACGCCAGCAAGCTCGAGTGTAGCAGGTGCACGTTCAGCAATAATCGTGCTGACTTCGCGTCCCTGGCGGTAGCTGACGCCAAAATCGCCTTGAACAATATTTCCGAGAAACTTGATATATTGAATGGGGAAGGGGTCATTCAAACCCAACTGATCTCTAACGCGTTCAATGTCTGCTTGCGTTCGTTCTTGCCCCAGAAGGTTTTCTACCGGATCTCCCACAAAGCGGAACATGGAAAAGGCGACAAGCCCCACCATTAATAATACAAATATGGATTGGAAAACGCGTCTGATTACATATGCCAGCATAAAACTCTTAGCGCTTTCGTTTGAAAAATACTGATGTCTTCACATACATGAATACACAATCGCTATGGATAAAGATGTTGCCAAAAACTGAAAAGGCGGGAGAGGAAAAACGCTCCCGCCAGTTTCGTTTTTACTTATTGAACTTCAAGAATTTGAAGTGTGGTTGGTCTTCCGGTTGTACAGGGAAATCAATTTTTTCCTTCATACCCCAGTTAAGAACCTGATTGTGGATTGGCAGATAAATCTGCTCGTCCTGCACAGTTTGCCAAATTGCAGCAATCGTCGCATTACGCTTGTCCAGATCAACTTCTGAGCCAAGGGATTTGATCTTTGCATCCACGTCAGCGCTGTTGAAACGTGAGCCATTCCATGAACCACGATCTTCTGTTGTCGAGTGCACAAGGAAGTTGAACACATATTCAGAGTCAAACGTTGGCACACCCCAACCAAGCAGATAAAGATCCGTCTCTTTCTGGGAAATCAGCGGGAAGTGGTTGGCTTTCGTTTGAGCAACAAGATTTGCCTTGATGCCGATTTTACCAAACATGCCGACTGCTGCCTGACAAATCGCTTCGTCATTAACATATCGGTCGTTAGGGCAGTGCATAGTGATTTCAAATCCGCCACCATAGCCTGCTTCTGCCATCAAGGCTTTAGCCGCTTCTATGTCTGCTTTTGGATAAGCGTCCAAAGCATCTGTCCAGCCGTTTACGAAAGGTGGAATAATAACGCCAGTTGGTGCTGATTGACCGCGCATCACCACTTGTTTAATGGCGTCTCTGT
>CALAIO010000028.1 GCA_937923355.1 uncultured Rhizobiaceae group bacterium
TTCAGGGGTAGGAACTGTATCACTTGCAAATGCCAATGGACGAATTCTGGCGGCAGATGTAATAGCACCGCGTAATATTCCTGCGTTTGATAATTCAGCTGTAGATGGCTATGCCTTTGCGTATGATGACTTTGAACCGACGGGTGGCTTCTTCCCGCTCATAGCCAGAATTGCTGCTGGCGACACGGCAGAAATTGAACTTCCAGGTTTTTCCGCAGCACGCATCTTTACGGGTGCAAAAATGCCGAAAGGTGCAGATACGATTGCCATGCAAGAGGATTGCGAGCCGCATGAACAAGATGGCGGTCAATTTATTGCAATCCCTGCCGGATTGAAAAAAGGCGCGAATTGCCGTCTTGCTGGAGAAGATGTTTCAGCTGATGAAATTGTTGCAACGACAGGAATAAAACTACGTCCGCAAGATTTAGCTGCCATTGCTTCAACAGGCACAAGCGAAGTCAAAGTCCATAAACCGCTGAAAGTCGGTCTACTTTCAAGCGGAAATGAAATCTTGCGTCCAGGCGAAGCTTTTGAGCAAGGCAAAGTATATGATGCAAACCACTTCATGCTTTCTGGGTTGTTGAAAAATTTGAATGTCGAAGTAACCGATTTGGGAATTTGTCCGGACGATGTAGAAAAAGTCGAAACACTTTTGAAGAGCGCATCGACCAAGTTTGACATCATCATATCATCAGGCGGCGCTTCCAAAGGTGAGGAAGATCACTTTGTGGATGCGCTTGGAAAACTCGGAAAGTGCCATCTTTGGCAATTGGCAGTTAAACCCGGCCGTCCCATGAGCTTTGGTCAAATCGATAATACGCTTGTTTTTACCCTGCCCGGAAATCCTGTAGCAGCATTTGTATGTTTTTCATTATATGTGCGTCCGTCCATTCAAAGCTTGAGCGGCACAGAGTTTTCCAAACCACAGCGCTATAAAGTCCCTTCTGGCTTCTCCATCAAATCAAAACCTGATAGACGAGAATTTTTAAGGGGTTATATCGTCAACGAAAATGATACTCAAATCGCCATGAAATTTGACCGTGATGGCTCTGGCCTCATCACCGGATTACGAGAATCATCTGGCCTGATTGAAATTCCGGAAGAAACCACTTCTGTTGGCAAAGGTGATTTGGTCAATTTCATTCCCTACAGCGAATTCGGGATTTAAATCATGCAAGGCATTACAATTCCATTCTGGGTGTTTGTCTTGCTGGTTTTCTTTGCTGTGATTGCACTGCTCGACCGTGTTCTTGCACCAAGTGTGAGATGGTTTTTCAGACGTCGCCTCAATACAGCAATTGATGAATTAAATACACGGCTCGACACCCGTATTCAGCCGTTCAAACTAACCCGCAAGCAAACTCTGGTCGATCAGTTGATGTACGACCGCGAAGTAGTTCAGGCTGCAGAAGAGGAAGCAACCAAAACAGGCACCCCCATTTCTGTGGTCATGGAAAAAGCTGAGCGTTATGCCCGCGAAATTGTCCCGTCATTTTCTCCGCTAGCCTATTTTGGTTTCGGCATGCGTTTTGCAAAAATAGTTTCCAAGCTCGTTTATCGCGTAAGAGTTGGCTATTTAAACGACGATGCTCTAGGTAAAATTGACCCTAACGCCTCCGTAGTTTTTGTCATGAACCACCGCTCAAACATGGATTATTTGCTAGTTACCTATCTCGCCTCAACCAGAACAACTTTATCATACGCAGTTGGTGAATGGGCGCGTATTTGGGGGCTACAAAGTCTGGTTCGTGCCATGGGCGCATACTTCATCAGACGCTCATCAAACAACGAGCTCTATAGAAAAGTTCTCGCGCGATACGTCTCCATGGCAACACGCGAAGGCGTGCCGCAAGCTTTCTTTCCCGAAGGCGGCCTAAGCACGGATGGAAGATTGAGAGAACCAAAGTTTGGGCTACTAAGTTATATGTTAAGCGGCTACAATCAAAACTCTGGTCGCGATGTTGTCTTTATTCCTGTTGGCATAAACTATGACCGTGTCATGGAAGATCGCATTCTGACCAAGAAACTTGAGCAAGATAGCACAGGTCGCGACTATAGCTTCAGTTTCAAAAAGAGCATTTCTTTCACCATGACGCTTATATGGAGACGGATCCAGGGAAAGCTCTATAAAAACGGCCATGCCTGCGTAAGTTTTGGCAATCCACTGTCCCTGAACGACTGGCTAACACCCACTAAAATTACATTGGAAAAATCGACCGAAAAACAAAAATCCCGACTGATTGAAAAGCTTGGCAAGGAACTCATTACAGAAGTTGGTAATGTAATCCCCGTCATGCCAGTAGCACTGGTTGCAAGCGTTTTCAGAAAAGCGAAAACCATCTCAATGTCCGAACTTGAAATCAAATCGAAAGTCTTCAAGCTTATGTCAGACTATGAGAAAAAAGGCTTTCATGTCCACATCCCTCGTGAAGACCATGATTATGCAGTTGGAACCGGTCTTAGAATGCTGACGCTTCGGCATATTATTATCGAAGATGACAATGGACAATTTTCAGCAAATCCAGATGAAAAAATCATCCTTGACTACTACGCAAATTCAATTGCACATCTTTGAATATCTATTCAACGATAACCGTATAAGTAACGCTAGAACCATCTGGACTTGTGATATCCCCCAAGCGCTCCAGCAAAGAAAAGGTCATGCGATAGTGTCCTAACTTGTCACCCGCAATATAAACAACCTGCATGATGGCACCCCCAAAAGCATCCCCTGCTCTTTTGTTAAAGTCACCAGTTGCCTTGGAGAGAAACGGCTTTTCATTTACCAGCGGTGTCACCACTTGATAACCAGTCGCGCCTTCAGGAACTTCGTTAACGATACCACCTATAATTATGTCATTGATCGGTGACAGGAATCCATCACCATTTCTGTCTTTGACAATAAGCCCACCATTATAGCGCTCTAATTCTTTCGGCATTTCAAAGCCTGTTTCCTTGAGCAGCTTCGCCGATAAAACGCCAGCACCAAAAATCCCCATATTGCCAATGCCGTCATTTTTGTCGAACAACAAAAACGGCATCGGCAATGTACCTTTTGCAACCCCAACCACTTGCCCAGGTTTTAGTCGCTGCCAGTTATGATTGCGTTGATCATGCGTTACGTTGGTAGGAAAAATTTGTGGTCTAGGCTCGGAAAGGAATGGCAATTCACCAGAACCTCTCGCAATAATATTACCACCCTTGTCTTTAAATCGAACTTCAACCACACCTTTTTCGCCTCGCGATGTAAATGCAAAGTGTCGTCCAATATGTATGATTTTAATACCGCGCTGCTGCACTTGATCAAAGGCAACACCCTTGGCAGGAGATTCCAGATTTTCAGGAATCATTCCATCTTTACCAGTTGGTTCAATCACAAATGTATATGGATTATTACCCTCAGAGATAACATGGCCACCCGCCTTTTCTGGTAGCCCCTGCTGCGGCGCTCCTACTGTTAGAAGCAGTGACTTACCATCAAGCGGAACATCAGGATTTCGCTCAAATCCGCTGAGCATCTCGACTTCAAGGCTACCACCGGGTGGAATGCCATATCCGATCACATCTGGGTTCATAAAATCAAGCCCGCGAACATTGTCGTTTTGCAGGTAAATATTGATACCGCTTGGAATATCGCGAACGGTACCATTGGCAAAAATAGGTGCAGAAACAACCTGACTTACAACACCCTCAGCAAGCGCATTGAAAGCGGTTAAAACCGAAAATAAGAAAGAAAGAAAAAGCTTGTTCATTCCGGGGTAAACATCCATGTGCCCTTGGCATTGAGGGCGTATGATTCCTTGTTTGTCGTCATCGGTATAAATTTAGATTGCGACCACGGTTTTGCAAAATCACGATAATGTTGAGAAAGGAAGTTTCCACTTTGCCCAGCTGATTGGATAAAAATCGAATTATTCAAATCACTGAAATCATAGACCGCACGATAAGCAGCGCCATGGCGATTTCTATAAGGACCTTCTTCACCAAAGTCCATTTGTCCGCGATGAAGCGTATAAGGCCCTCCACCACTCTCCACTGTGACATTAAACAATTTGGAAAGCGGATTTACCTTTCCAAATGGCTTGTGCTCACCAAACATAATATGCGCTTTTCCATATTCCCAATTCTGCCAATCAGAACCATATAGAGACTTCAGTTCTGAAATGGTTTCATCCAAGGTTTGACTTAAAATAAGCGCGCAGCTTTCTTTCGCTTCCGTATCACGATTATC